>JAGHBD010000006.1 GCA_021161135.1 Thermoplasmata archaeon | reverse complement strand
CATTAAAGGGGAACTCAATCTGATGTTTGAGACATATATAGGCGCAAAGAAAAAAGACAAAGCCTTCCTCCGCCCAGAAACGGCGCAGGGCATTTTTGTTGATTTTCCATTACTCTATGAATTTTTCCGTAAAAAAATGCCATTCGGTGTTGTGCAAATAGGCAAGGGATTCAGGAATGAGGTTTCACCAAGGCAAGGAATTATAAGGCTGCGAGAATTTTCAATGGCAGAGGCAGAGGTATTTTTTTCACCTAATGAAAAGAGGCATCCAAATTTTGATGAAATTGCCGATGAGAAAGTCCTTCTGATTACGGAAAAGGATGAGGAGATAAATTGCAGCATAGGGGAGGCGGTAAGGCGTGGCATAATAGGAAATGAAGCCCTCGCCTATTACATTGCTCTCACCAAAAGATTTTTAATGAGCGTTGGAATCGATGCGGAAAAAATTCGTTTCAGACAGCATAAAAAAGAGGAGCTAGCACATTACGCTAATGAATGCTGGGATGCAGAACTTTATTCGGAAAGATTTGGATGGATTGAATGCGTTGGAATAGCAGATCGCTCAGCCCATGATTTAGAAGCTCATATGAAGGCAACAGGCGTTGACATGAGGGCTTTTCGTAAATATGATGAGGCAAAGATAATCAGGAAAAAAGTTTTGAAGGCAAGAATGGATAAACTTGGTAAGGAATTCAGGGAAAAGGCAGCAAAGATAAAGGAGGAAATGGAAAAAATAGAGGCAAGCGGAGATGAAGAAAAAATAAAGGTTGTTGTGGATGGAGAAGAAATTGAGATAGGCAGAGAATTTTTCACCATAGAAGAGGTGGAGGAGAAGGTAACAGGGGAGAGATTCATACCTCATGTTATAGAGCCGTCATATGGAATAGATAGAATATTTTATTTTGTCATGGAGCACAATTTTAGAGAGATAGAGAAGGAGGGTGAAAGATATGTCGTATTATCTTTGCCGCCCGAAATAGCGCCGATAAAGGCAGGGGTGTTTCCTTTGGTAAATCGCGATGGTTTGCCAGAAATAGCAAAAGAAATAGAGGATGAGTTAAGGAAGGAAGGCATAATGGCAATTTATGATGATAGGGGGAGCATAGGGCGGAGATATGCGAGAATGGACGAAATAGGCACACCATATTGCATCACAGTAGATTACCAAACAAAGGAGGACGATACAGTTACAATCCGTTATAGAGATACGACGGAGCAGATAAGAGTCGCCAGAAAGGAAGTTGCAGAATGGATAAGGGAAAAACTTGGAAGATGAATATCTCAAAATATCAATCAAAACAAAAATTTTAATAATGCATAGCAATACACTACCAATGAAACCTTTGGAAGTCATTCATTCAAGTCTTGAAAAGCGAGTGTTGGTTGAGTTGCGAGGAGGGAGAGAATATCGTGGAATCCTTGAAGGATATGATCATCCTCATCTCAATTTAATATTGCGCAGTGCTGAGGAGATTATTGAAGGAGAAAAAAAGAGAGAGCTGGAAAAAGTTATTGTAAGAGGAGACAATATAGTATATATATTACCGCCGTGATAAAATGGGAAAGGGAACACCATCAAAGGAAGGAGGAGGAAAAACCCACATCATATGCAGGAGATGCGGCAGGCATGCCTATAATGCGAGAAAAAAATACTGTGCTGCTTGTGGCTATGGAAGGAGCAGGCGGCTGCGCAAATACAGCTGGAAAAAGTAAAAAATGAATGAAAATTGTGGCGTAGTCGCTATAGCATCTCGCAATAGGGCAGCGGAGAGCATATTTCTTGCCCTGATGGCGCTGCAGCATCGCGGCCAGGAGGCGGCGGGCATAGCGGTTTTTGATGGGGGGATAAAAAATTTTCGTGGATTGGGCTTGGTTCAGGAAGCATTCAGGGAGTTTGAAATCGATGGAATAGAGGGGAATGTTGGTATAGGGCATGTGTATTACTCCGTTAAAATTTCCATGCCTGAAAATGCGCAGCCTACCTTGCTGCATACTCATGCTGGCGATATCGCTATAGCACACAATGGCATAATAACGAATTCAGAAAAACTCAAGGAAGAATTGATGGAAAAAGGACATATATTTTATTACGGAAATGAGGAGGAAGCGATTGCTTACCTACTTGCGGATTATTTAAAAGACAGAAGCGTTGAAAAGGCTGTAAAGCAGGTTATGAAGAAAATACAGGGTTCATACTCCTTCACCTTTATGATTGATAACAGAGTATTTGGACTCCGTGATCCTCTCGGCATAAAGCCGCTGTGCATCGGAAAGTTTGAACATGGCTATGTAATAGCTTCCGAGTCGGTTGCAATAGATGTGCTTGGAGGAGAGATAATAAGGGATGTTGAACCTGGCGAACTGGTGGAAATTACTCCTGATGGATACAAAAGTTACAAACTCATGGAGGAAAAACATAAAGCACACTGCTTTTTCGAATATGTTTATTTTGCAAGAGCAGATTCAATTATAGATGGAATAGAGGTGTATAAGGTAAGGGAAAGACTCGGTGAAATACTTGCCAGAGAACAGCCTGCAGACGCCGATTACGTTATTCCTATTCCTGATTCTGGAAGAGCCCATGCGTATGGCTATTCAAAGGCATCTGGGATACCACTGGCAGAAGGGCTTATGAAGAATAGATATATCGCGAGAACATTCATTTTGCCGACACAGAAAATAAGAGAAAAACTTGTTCAACTCAAACTCAATCCAGTGAAAAGCATTGTTGATGGAAATAGAATTGTTATAGTCGATGATTCAATAGTGAGAGGCACAACAATGAGAAAAATCGTTGCCCTTCTCCGTCATTATGGAGCGAGGGAAGTGCATGTAAGAATTGCTTCTCCGCCCATAATAGCACCATGTTATTTTGGCATAGACATGACGACAAGGGAGCAACTCATTGCTTCTGGAAGGAGTATAGAGGAAATAAGGGAAAAAATAGGGGCAGATTCACTTGGCTATATTTCAATTGATGGGATGGTGAGGGCGATAGGTATGGAAAAAAATGATTTATGTCTTGGATGCGTCACCGCTGAATATCCCGTTAAAATAGAGGGAGAGAAATTCCGTTTCCAGGAGAGGATAGAAAAATGGGAAGAAGATTAACATTTATCCTGCTCATTATCATCTTTTTCCTATTACTTTCTCTCTTTCTATTGAGTTTCGAAAGTAAGAAGGAGGAGGGTATTGAAGTTGAAATCAGTATATCTCCACAATATTTCTACATTCAAGAAGGAAAAGAGCAGGAAATTATTGTTACCCTTGCTGTAAATAACAAGCCGTATGCTGCAAGAATAAACTGGAGTATAGAAAGCAGTGGAAATACCGGCAGGCTTGTTTTTGAGAACGATTCATATACTGGGGAAAATGGAAAACTAATGGCCATATATTATGCTCCAGAAGATGTTGATAAAATTAAGGAAAATGTTACTATAGTTGCCAAGGTGATGGTTGAAGGAAAAGAATATGAGGCTAAGGCAATGGCTGTGATTGAGCCGGTAATGTATAAAACGAGTATTGAGGTGAGTGCTGAAAGAGATAGAATCATTGCAGGGGAGACAAATATATTGAAGGCAAAACTCTTTGTTTTCACAAATAAATGGTTGCCTCTGCAAAACCAGAAAATAAAATGGAAGTTTCATGTAGGCAATATAACGATCGAGAAGGAGAGCGTAACAGATTCATTTGGTGTAGCAACCGTACCCTTTTTCTTTTCCAATGCCGCCAAAAATTTAAGTGTAACGGCAGAGGCGACTTATGAGAGAAACTTAAGCGGCTTTATGGATTTCGATGGCTGCATGGCTACAATTAATTTTACCGTTGTGCCAGAAAAGCCGGGAGATTTTCCAGTTGTTCTCATACATGGGTGGAGTGGAAGCATCAGTGATGCATTGATAAATTATACATGGTGGAATCTTACACAGAAACTTATTGCGGCTGGGTTTAAAGTGCTTGATTTTGATGTAACAAAGCCCGGTATCCAGTGGCTTACATATGAGCCGGGATGGTTTGAGGAACACCATATTCCATGGATAGCAGCAAGAGTATGTGAGAAAATACAGGAAGCTTTGGTGCTGAATGGTTATCCTCCAAATCAGACGATAGATATAGTTGCCCATAGTATGGGCGGGCTTGTGGCCCGCTTTCTTGCTGAACATTATATGGCCGACGTAGATTATTGGAACAGAAGCTGGAACGGCTCTGGCTACCCATGGTATGGGGATGGGGATGCGGATATTACCATCGGTCCTTTCCAGATTGATGATTTGATAGCAGTTGGTATTCCATGTCATGGTGTGCCGCCGAACATAAATGAAACGTTGCTTCGGAGCATAATAAAGTATGCATACTTTCCGTGGTGGATTGCTCAGGTGCCAGATATGGTGTATGACTCACCATTTTTACAGGCGATGGGCTACAGTACAACTGATTTGATCGACTATTACGGCGTCGGCGGAGATATTGGCTTTGGGCAACCTGCTGATTTCGATGGAGATGGCATAGCTCATACAACAGATGGGCTTGTGCCAGCAGAAAGTCCCTATTTAGAGGGAAAGCCACTGTATATTGTCACTGGCTCAGCATGGCCAAAGGGTGAGGAAGATCATATATCGCTGATTGCCATAAATGAGAAGGTGCATGACTATATTATCCAGCATCTCATAAACTAAATTTTCCTGAAGATTATGCTATCTGCAACATTTGCAGATGAATTGCTGTAATAGGCGAGAGCATCTATTTCGTAACCATAAAGTGATGTTTTTCCCCTGAATTCAAATTTGTATGGCGGTTCATTATCCACAAATGATGGCTCTGTGGCATAATGATTTTTGCTACTCACATAAAATAGCACTTCTTCCACACTTCCATCCACTTCCACCTCCACACTTACCTTTCCTATGACAATGGTTGTTCCAACATAAGCTATTTTCCTGTCAAAAATATACAGATATCCTTCCTTTGGCTTCACTATTTGTAGCGTTGGCGGAGCATAATCGCCACATTTTACGAGCCATGCATCTGTTTGGCCAGATCCATAAGATGATGTTTCTCCAAAAAGATAATAGTAATCGTTGCCTACAATAACATCCCATGCCACATCCCGCTCCCTTCCTCCAAATGTTTTATTCCATATTTCGTTTCCATTTCCATCAATTTTTACAAGCCATGCATCAAAGTTGCCGGCGCCAAAAGAATCTGTCCTCCCAGCTATTATATAGCCATTATCCTCTTTTTCCAAAGCTACAAATGCATCCCAATCGCTGCTACCAAATATTTTTATCCATTTCTGCTCTCCTTTTTTATCAACTTTCATTAAAAATGCATCCTGCCATCTTCCATATGACATTGTATGTCCCGCTGCAATGTAGCCATCGCTGGTAACAACAATATCCTCAATTGTATCAACATCTCCTCCTCCATATGTTTTATTCCATATTTCATTTCCATCTCCATCTATTTTAACGAGCCATGCATCCCATGCTATGGAGGTGAATGAGGCGGTATATCCTCCCATTATGAAATTATCGCCATCCTTTTCAATGCAGAAAAGCCAGTCTATGTCGCTTCCTCCAAATGTTTTTTCCCATATAAGATTTCCATTGCAATCTATTTTTATCACCCATGCATCCTGCTCTGTGCTTCCGAGAGCCGCTGCCTGCAATCCAACTATTATGATGCTATTGCCATCGCTTACGGCATCAGAAGCGAACTCAACCTTGCTACTCCCATATGTTTTCTCCCATATTTCATTTCCATCCTCATCAAATTTAAGCACCCAGTAATCCGCCTCCCCATTTCCATATGATTCTGTATAGCCAATGGCGAAATAGTAACCATTGCATTTGAGAATTTTCTGAACAACATCTTCGCTACTTCCTCCAAATGTTTTACTCCAGAGAACATTGCCATCTTTATCGAGCTTCATTATCATTGCATCGATATTATTCATTGTAACAAATGTATTGATAGCCATCAAGATAAAGTTATCATCTGCAAAAATTGCGCCAGCAAGCTGCGTTGATGCATCGCCATATGTATGCTGCCATTCATCATAATCTGGCAGGGCAGCAAGCAGGAGGAAGGCAGCGAGCATAAACGCAATAAATTTCATGAATGTAATTTAATGGAATAATAAAAATTTAGCTACTTGGATTTGCCATTTCAAGATTCTATAACTCCATCTGATTATGGTGTGATTATCTATTATTTTATCTCAATATGTTCTCCAGTTACCATGTAATGAACTTTTTCAGCAATCTTGCATGCATGGTCTCCGCATCTCTCCAAATAACGAGCAATCATCATATAGTGTGCACATCTTGTGATGGTGGATGGATTTTCCATCAT
>JAGHBD010000003.1 GCA_021161135.1 Thermoplasmata archaeon | reverse complement strand
TCCGCCTTTCTGCTGATATAAAAGGTATTTATATAGGAAGGAAAGGAGAAATAAAATATCACTGGATATACAGATTTGATGAAGAAGAAAGAGAGGAAAAATTTGTTGAATTATTGAAGAAAATACTTGCGATTTTTGAGAACAGCGAGGAAATTAAAAAAGAAATAACAGCATTCTTCAGGAAACTTCCAGAAAATGTTAAAGAGAGCATTTACAGATATGAATTTATAAAAAAGCTGCCCAAAGGAATACTCGATGAAGAAAAAATAGTTCTCATGAGTAAGGAGCGATTAATCGAAGAGCTTATAGACAGGCAGAAAAAACTGGAGGAGGCATATGAAAGATTAGCTGAGGCAAAACTCGATAAAATGAAATCAAGTTTTATTGATATAATAGCGCATGAAATAAAGACGCCTCTCACAGCCATCAAGACATATGTTGATTTAATGAGGAAGGAAAAACTCGGCAAATTGACAAAACTCCAGAAGGAAAAGCTTGAGAAAGTTGCAAAGAATATAGAAAAAATGACAAAACTCATAGATGATATGTTGCAAATTCCAACAATAGATGCCAAGGAACTTGAGTTGAGAAAGGAGCTGTTTGAAGTAAAGGACATTATGGAAAAGATAGTTGATGATGTTAAGGAGATGGCGAGGGAGAAGAAGCAAAAAATAAGTGTGGATGTTGAGCCTGGTTTAACAATTTTCGGGGATAAAAATTTAATAGAGAAGGCAATAAAGAATATAGTGACAAATGCAATAAAATATACACCTGAAAGAGGCAGAATATCCATAAGGGCGGCGAGAGAAGGTAACTACGCCCACATTCAGATAAGTGATACAGGAAGAGGAATAGAAAAAAGTGAGCTTGACAAAATATTCGAGCCATTCTACAGCAGGGGCGGCGGCGCAGGGCTGGGGCTGGCGATTGCCAAAAATGTGGTGGAGAGCCATGGTGGGAAGATATGGGCTGAAAGTGTTGTTGGGAAAGGATCGATATTTCATATTGTGTTGAGGAGGAAGAGAGAATGAAGATACTGTTTGTTGATGATGATGAAAGCATCCTTGATGCAGCCAAAACAGCGTTGGAGGTATATGGATATGAGGTTGAGGTGGCGAGCTCGGGCATGGAATGTTTGGAGAAGCTTGAGGGTGTTGACATCGTATTTTTAGATATAAAAATGCCAGGTATGGATGGTATCGAAACCCTCATGGAAATTAAAAAAAGGAAACCATCGCTTCCAGTTGTTATGATTACTGCCTATGCTACAGTTGATACTGCAATAGAGGCAATGAAAAGAGGAGCATCTGATTATATAAGAAAACCTTTTGATATGGAAGAGCTTGAAAAAAGCATACTTGCTGCTATAGAAGATGTTAAATTCAGGCAGATAGAGGATATTCATGCTGGCGATTGCTTTAAAGAATTTGAAAGAACAAGAAGAGGGAAAAGAGGGCTGTGTATAACGAGGCAAGTTGAAAAAGTAAAAGACATGGAAAATGTGGAAGTAATCTTCATGGAGCATGATTTGAAACCAAGAAAAGTAGAGGAAATAAAACGCGAGGTGGAAGAAAAAATAAAGAAAGGAGATACCATATTATTCACAGATATTGAATACTTGCTCAAGGGGAACAGTATCGAGGAAATAAGGGATTTCATTCAGTGGTTAAATAAGAAAGCGCTTGCCAATGATTCCAAGCTAATACTTTCTGCCAATTTGAAGAGGGTGGATGAAAAGGAAAGAAAGATGCTAAGTGATTTGATCACAGATATTCATCTGGATGTTTTATCTGATTCAATTTCAAATTATATGAGGAGAAAAATAATAGATTTGTTATCCAGCGGTGAAAAATATCCATTTACAAAAATAGCTCAGGAACTCGGGATAGAGGATAATCCGAAATTAAGCTTTCATTTAAAGAAGCTAAAAGATGATGGAGTTCTGGAACAGGATGAGGAAAAGAGATATTATCTTTCGAAAACAGGAAAAGAGATAGCAGAGTTCATAGAGAGCATAAAGAAGGACAGATTAAGTAAAGGAGGAAAAATACTCTGGATGCCTGTAGAAAAATGATAAAATAGGCGGGCTGCATTTCTTTTTATGTTTGAAAGAGAGCATGGTGTAATTATAGCATGTGATGTAGATACCATTGATGAACTCCGCAACCTCGTTGAAAATACTTATGACATAGAAGGCATAGTGGGATATAAAATAGGGGCGAACCTTGCCCTAAAATATGGTTTGAAAAACATAATGGATGAAATAGACTTTCATCTCCCTGTAATATACGATCATCAGAAAGCAGGTACTGATATACCCTACATTGCCGAAAAATTTGCAAAAGCGTGCAGACATGCTGGAATGAAAGGTGTAATAATTTTCCCGCAGGCAGGGCCAAAAAGCGAGGAGGCTTTCATCGATGCCATCATTGCCAATGAAATGGTGCCAATGGTTGGTGGAGAAATGACTCATGAGGCATATTTAGCGGAGGATGGAGGCTTTTTGCTTGATGAGGCTCCAGCCAGAATATATGAAATAGCTGCCAAAAAAGGCGTGGAATATTTTATCCTTCCAGGCAATAAGGAAGAAGCAATAAAAAAATATCACATGTTACTTGCCAATATCATAAATGAGCCAAAATATTGTATGCCTGGCATAGGAAGACAGGGAGGGGAGATAAGCAGAGCATTTGCTGTGCTGCGTGGCTATGCAGCTTATGCTATCGTTGGCTCTGCAATTTATAGAAGCGATGATGTGGCGGGGGCAGCAAAAAGATTTGCAAAGGAGGCGATGGAATTTGAATGAAAAAGATATTTTCACTGAATTTTATAAAAGAGGACTGATAAAAACAATAAGGCACAAGCCAGAGGGATGGAAACTTGTCTCGGGCATATGGAGTCCATTTTATATTCAACTCCGCCTCCTTCCTTCACATCCTGATTTATTAAATGAGGTTGGCATTCTTTTAGGCAAAAAGATAAGAGGATATGGAAATAAATTGCTTGGAATTGCAATGGCTGGTGTGCCGGTGGCTGTAGCAATTTCTCTGCATCATGATATGCCGTTGTGCTATACAAGAAAGCTTGCTGGAGTGAGGAGCGTTAAGGATTTGGAGGAGTATACGAAACAGTATGGGGAGCATTCCTTGGTAGAAGGCGAGATAAATGATGGCGATGAATTTATTGCAGTAGATGACATAGTAACGAAATTTGACAGCAAACTCATCGCAATTAAACAGCTCGAAATAGAAGCGGAAAGGCGAGGGTGCAGCATTTCATGTAATCATGTTGCAGTTGTTGTGGATAGGCAACAAGGAGCGGGAGAAATAGCAAGGCAACACGGCATAACAATCCATGCTCTCATTAAATTTAGAGAGGCTATCGAATGGATAAAAGATATGATGGATGAGAAAGAATACGAGATCATTGCAGATTATTTGGATAGTCCAGAAAAATATCAAAAATAATGATAGCGGGCCCGAGGGGATTTTCTGTGTATTCATAACTGAATACACATTCGAACCCCTGATCTGCAGCTCCGAAGGCTGCCGCCTTGTCCTGGCTAGGCTACGGGCCCTGGTTTTAATATCTCTTTCTATTTATAAGGTTTTGTTGTGAAAAATCAGGATTGGGAGAGAATCTCCTCTATTTTTTTTCTGAATTCGCTTGGTAGCATGGTTCGTTCTATAACTTCCTTTGCTCCTGCCTCGATAAGTTTATCTGCCCATGCAGTTGCAAACCAGGCAGTGTAGCCATATATATTTGCCTCTGGATCAATTTCCAGAATCCTTTTTGTTGCCTCAACGCCATCTATTTCCCCTTTTCCCCATTGTGTGAGATTCAAATCCATGAGAACGAGGTCTGGCTTTCTCCCTTTTTCCATAAGTTCTTTATATTTTTCCACTCCTTCCTCTCCACTTAGGGCAGAATAAACCGCTATCGGAATTTTACACAAATCAAGATTTCTCCTTATCAGATCCTGCATCGTTTCCTCATCATCAATGACTAGAACAATTTTTTTATCCATCGTAAGTGAATCGGCACATCCTTAAAAGTGTTTTTCTTTACAAAGAAAATTTCATCTAAAGCAACAGCAACAGCAACCGAAATCTTTTTCTTCCTTCCATCATTAATACTTTATGATAAGGAAAGTATTATGCATCCTTATCATTATCATGTTTTTGATGCCTAATATGAATGGCATCAAAATTTCTTTTTTGAATAAAAAAGAAATAAAAAATAATGAGAATGATAATCCCATCATCACCAATCTTTTCCACAAAATAATACATGAAATCCTCCAGTTTATGATAAAAAATCCAGACTTATATGATGAAGAAATAGACCAGAGCCAAGAAAAAGCAGATGATTATTACAAATATGATAGACAAG
>JAGHBD010000083.1 GCA_021161135.1 Thermoplasmata archaeon | reverse complement strand
TGAAGAGGAATTTGAAAAATTATTAATTGAGATTGTAAAATTTAAAGAGAAAATAGACAGTGACCCAAAAATCCAGAGAGAAATCAGAGAGAAAGGAGAATATTATCAAAAGAAGTATGGAACCCTTACTGAAAAGGAACTTAGTATTACAATAACCATTTGAGAATATATATTTAGAAAATGGGCAAAATTGTAGTTCCATTTGGAAAGGAACTAAGGAAGTATATAGGATATAGTCAGGTGGCAAATTATTTGATGAAATATCTCAAAGATTTAAATGCTAAAACTTTTGTTATAGAAAGGAACTATGTGGATAAGGATTATCTTATTGATTACCAGTTATTTTACTCTCGTTCCTTTCAGGACATTGAACGGTATACATTGCGTCCCACTTTTTTACAGAGGCATTCTCTGAGAATGAATTTAAGGAACAAATTATAACCCGCAAGTTTGAAAAACTGGGGGAATCATATCTAGGATTTATAGTGATTAAACCAATCCATGATGAAAAAGATAATCCACTAATAGGTAGGACCGCCTTAAAACCATATCCTATGAAAGATAATGGGAAACAACGATTTTTTATAAAATGTGAAATACCTGTATGCCTCTTTGGTATGATGGGAACAATAGATACGCTACCATATCAACAACAGGATAGAGGAGTAAGTGCGTGTGCCACCATTGCTTTATGGATTTGTTTATTTCCTCTTTCTAAGCTTTTTCAGGTGCCTAGACAATCTCCTGCTGAAATTACTAGAATATCGACACAATTTCCAGCACCCTTTCGCAGATTTCCTTCAGAGGGTTTGACTTTGAGACAAATTTTAAATTATATCGGAGAAATTGGTCTAGATAACGAAGTTTTACTGGATATTGAAGGTGACAAAATACCCTTAATAGTGAAAGCATATCTGAGTGCGGGCTTACCTATTTTAGCTCTCCTAGAATTATCAAGAGAAAATCAATCTTCTGATTGGCATGCAGTGGTAATTAGTGGTTACAAAATTGATGAAACAGGCAAAATAGAGGAGTTATATGTTCATGATGATCAGATTGGACCATATAGCAGGGTAAAACCAATCAAAAATTTTAAACTTTGGGAAAACGAATGGCTAGATAAGTACGAAAAAGTAAAGCTTAGACACTTAATTATCCCAGTATATGAAAAGATTAGACTGACTTTTCCTAAAGTGTATGCATTTTACGAAGAATATAGGAAATTATTTCAAGATAAATTTAAAGATGTAAAATTCGAATTTGAATTATTTTTAAGTTCTATTCAAGAATATAAACATTATCTAACAGGGGAAAATATAAAAGATAAATGGGAAATATTGAAGAAACCTTTCCCTCACTATGTCTGGATAATCAGAGTAAGTAGTCAAAATATAAAAATTTTGGATGATGTCTTAGATGCCACCTCCGCCCACGTAAAACGATTAGAAACAGTATTCTATAAATACTAAAGCAAACTTAATGAATAACGATCTCCTACTCACCGCTTACTCACTCGCTCGCAGAATTATTTTTATATATTACTTTTGTATTGGGTTGCGATGACTACCGCCTATGATGTTCCAGCTGAGCCATTAATCAGGAAATTAGCGGAGAAACTCAAAAATGAATTTAAAATAGAGCCACCTGAATGGGCTAAATGGGTTAAAACAGGGGCTCATAAGGAAAGGCCACCAGAGGATCCTGACTGGTGGTATGTCAGGGTGGCTTCTGTGCTGAGAAAGGTATATATGCGAGGTCCTATTGGCGTCTCCCGCCTTCGTGGCTTATATGGGGGGAAAAGAGACAGGAGGGTGAAGCCATATAAGCATGTTAAAGGGAGCGGTTCAATAGCGAGAAAGGCTTTGCAGCAGCTTGAAGAGCTTGGTTTAGTGGAGAAGGTGGAAGGAAAGGGAAGGAAGATAACATCGAAAGGGCAATCTCTTGTGGATAATACAGCCCATGAAGTGGCTCAGGAAATAGGAAACTTTATATAATGTTTAAAGAGTGAGAAGATATGGATGATGCTGAAGAGATAAAGAGAAGAATGCTAGAGCAGATGCAGATGCAGGCAGAGGAGGAGCAGAGGAGGCAGATTGAAAAAGAAATTGCGGAGGCACAAAGAAGGGCATTGCTCCGCCAGTTATTAGATGCAGAGGCAAGAGGAAGACTGGAAAGAATAAGGATGGCCTCGCCGGAAAAAGCCGAGTTTTTAGAAAATCAGATTATAAGGCTCTATCAGATGGGAAGAATAAGGGAGCGTATAACAGATGAAGTATTGAAAATACTTATCAAAAATTTACTGCCCAAAAAGAGGGATATAAAAATAAGGAGGATTTAAAATGGCGAGAAATAAGCATGTTGCAAAAAAGAAAAGGTTATTGAAGGCAATGAAAAGCAATAGGAGAGTGCCAGCATGGATAATAATGCGCACCAATCGCCGCTTTCTGCAACATCCGAAGAGGAGACACTGGAGAAGAAGTAAGTTGAAGAAATAATGAGGTGGTAAAAATGGAGGAAAGGATATATACTATCCCGCTTAGACAAGCAAAATCTGTGCCTCGCACAAAAAGGGCAAAGAGGGCAATAAAAGAAATAAAGGAATTTCTTGCCCGCCATATGAAGGTTGAGGAAGTAAAAATAGATGCCAGCATTAATGAACTGGTATGGGAAAGAGGAATAAAGAAGATACCAAGTAAAGTCAGAGTAAAGGCAGTAAAAATGGAGGACGTTGTGTGGGCATACACGCCAGAAGCTGAAGTGAGATTGCTAGAGGAAGAGGAAAAGAAGAAGGTAGAGGAAGAAAAGCCACCCGAAGAGGAAGTAGTGGAGGAGACAAAAGAAGAGGTTGCAGAGGAAACAGCAGAGGAAAAGAAGGAAGAAGTGACAGAGGAGGTGGAAGAAGAGGAGGAGGCAACGAAAGAAAAAGTAGAAAGTGGCGAGGAGAAGGAGGAAACAGAGGAACCAGAAGGAGAGGCGATGGAGATGGAAGGCGAGATAGAAAAAACAGAGGAAAGCCTTGCTGAGGAGATAAAGGAGGAAGGAACAAAAGAGACGGGGGAGAAGCTAAAAGAGGAGCAATAGTGCTAACATGCTGAAAAGAGTAGATTTCAATGGTAACCCGCATGTAGGTGTTTATTGTAAGGCAAATGATTTTGTTGCATTTGTTCAACCTCACCTAAGAGAAAAAGATTTGAAGGAAATTGAAGAAGCACTTGAAGTAAATGTTGTTGAACTCACCATTGGAGGAAGTTCCATAATTGGTTCTCTCATAGCAATGAATTCTCATGGCATGGTTGTAACCGATTTTATAGAAGAGGAAGAGCTTGCCATCATAGAAAAAAATTTTGAGGGAGAAATTTTAATAATAGATGACAAATATAATGCAGCGGGCAACAACATACTTGCCAATGATTACGGAGCAATTGTCCATCCAATGTTGCGAGATGAAACGGTAAAAAAGATTGAGGAAACACTTGAAGTGAAAGCCATAAAAGCAACCATAGCTGGTCTTAATACCGTGGGCATGGCGGCGGTGGCAACGAATAAAGGAGTGTTGTGCCATCCAAAGGTGGAGGAGGAGGAAAGGAAAATGCTTGAAGAGGTGCTGGGTGTGGAGGTAAAAATTGGCACCGTCAATCATGGAATGCCGTATGTTGGTGCTGGGCTGGTGGCGAATAGTCATGGAGCTATAACTGGAATAAATAGTACAGGTATAGAGCTTAACAGGATAGAGGATGCTCTTGATTTAATAAGGTGATGAAAATGAAGGCGTATAGAGTGGAAGGGGAATTTTTGATGAAGGATGTTTGGCAGCCATTCCGAAAGGAAGTGGTTAGTGAAAGCGAGGAGGAGGCGAAAGAAAAAATTCTGTCCATAATGGGCAGCAGACACAAAGTTAAGAGAAGGTTCATAAAAATAAAAGAAGTGAGAGAACTTGGAAAGGATGAAATAGAAGACCCTGTTGTAAAATATATTCTGGAGAGAGAAAATGAATGAAGAAGAAATTAATAAACAGCTTTATCTCCTGCAAAGGTATCAGGAGCAGGCGGAGCAGATATATGG
>JAGHBD010000037.1 GCA_021161135.1 Thermoplasmata archaeon | reverse complement strand
GTTAAGTTGATGGTCTCGGTCTTTTATCTCTTGAATAGCCATAAGAAGCAAATTCTGCCTTTCTCCTTCTAAATATGTTGAGGAGAAATCTATTATTTGCTTATTGTCTGCCAATCCACTTTCCTTTAGGAATTGTTGATACCTTTCAAGCAATACAGGAAAAAATCTCCCAATTCTCTCCAAAACCCTATACAGCGTTCTTTCTGAAGTCTTTTCTTTTACCCCAAGCTTTTTCATTGCTTCTATGGGATAGGTTTCCAGTATTTGATGAGTAGCAACAGAATGAGTTAGCCTGTTATTCACATGAACTTTCACCAGTGGAATAAAATTTATCATGTTCTCTCCTATACCATCAAAAATTTTTGAAAATAGAGCGAATTCTTTTTCTACTTTATCTATTATTACTATGCCGCCTAATGGAAATGTTTTGTTATTCATAAGGAGGTATTGGCTTTGCCAATATCTCCTTTTCTTAGGCGGCTAACTGGCAAATTCAACAAGATTGGGTGATGATATTCCTTTTAAATGAGTAGGGGTGGCTTCTATCGCTTTAGCTATAACGAACTCTCCTAACTTGCCACCTTCAACAAAAATAGATTTGTATGACTGGGTTTTCCCTATGATATACCCCTTATATTTCTCCAGCAGCAATACGCGATAAGTTTTTCCAATGCATCTTTTATTCCTTTCATATGCAATCTCATTTGCAATGCATGTCAAAAGTGAGGAGCGATGTTTGGCAACCTTTGTATCCATCCTTTCCATTTTCCATGCATCTGTATAGGGGCGAGGCGAGAAGCGGGTTATGTTTGTTACATCTGGTTTTAGCTCCTTTATTGCATTTACACTCATTTCAAAATCCTCCTCACTTTCTCCTGGGAAAGCAACGATTATATCCGTTGCGAAGGTCGATTCTGGATACTTCTTCCTGAATTCATCCACTATTTCTTTGAACATTTCATAACTGTAACCCCTTCTCATTGCCCTGAGTATTTTCGGTGAAGCTGATTGGAGAGGTAAATGAAGGAACTTATATACTTTCTCGCTACCATATGCTTCAAGCAACTCATCCAAAATACGATGTGCTGAAAGGGGATGCATCATTCCCACTCTTATCATGAAATCGCCATCTATGGATGCAATTTCATTTATCAGTTCAGCCAGATTGCTCCCTGTATCTCTTCCATATGATGCTGTATCCTGGCATGTAAGGCGGATTTCCTTGCAACCTTTCCTTATAGCCTCCTTTACATCCTCAACAATATCCTCCAGCGGATATGAAACAAGATTTCCCCTCGCCTTTTTTGTTATACAGTATGAGCAATTATACATGCAGCCATCTGCTATGGGAATATTGAGGCGTAGCTCCACCTTGCGGGGAACCCTAACCTTAGCCCTTTCTTCATAAACCCCGCCACCATTCAATGCATCCACAATATGATGAATATGGCGAGGAGGAAGCAGCACCGCTTTTCTGCACACTTTTTCAACCAGCTCGGGCTG
Source organism: Thermoplasmata archaeon (assembly GCA_021161135.1). Lineage (GTDB taxonomy): Archaea > Thermoplasmatota > E2 > UBA202 > JdFR-43 > JdFR-43. The sequence goes on along the minus strand of JAGHBD010000037.1, from coordinate 7,733 downwards.
CGCCGCCGCCATGCAGCCTGCCACAACAATTTTTCCCACTTTGCCATCAAGCTCTTTTATTCTGCTCAGCATTCTCTGCTCTGTGGTGGCAACTACTGTGCAGGTTACAATTACCGCCGCATCTGCCTTCTCCAAACTATCCACAATCTCATGCCCCTGCTGGAGTAGTATGCCCTGCATTATTGATGCATCTCCCTGATTTGCTGCGCATCCATATACTTCCATATATACCTTCACGTGTCTTATAAAGGGCATTATTTATATGTTTGTCTCTTAGCTGGAACCATAGGTTACGAAACATGTGTCTAAGTCTTCAATACTCCACCACTCATTTCCAGCATTTGAGGATGTATAAAACATCCCTTTTCCATATTCATTTCCGCCGACAACCCAAGCGACACCCCATCCTGACTTGGAACTTCTGCATACAATATAGTATTCTTTTCCAGGGGTAACATTAATTTCATCGAAACTGAACATTACCCACTGAACTTTCCATTCATCAGTTGGAGTAATTGTTTTCGTTACTTTTACCAAATCATTGCCATCTATTTCCTCTCTTATGGAAAGTTCCAAATCATATCCATCAGCCCAGCATATAAGGCATAACTCCACTTTTCCCAAAACGGGCATGGAAGGTACAAAAGATTGGGCAAGCCACCTTGTATCATTTACAAGATATGCATATTTCATGTCCACCTGTCTCTGATCCACGCTATATTTTCCCTGCATGGTTACAATCTTATAACTTTTCTCGCCTACAGCTCCATGCTCATCTATCGCTTCCACTTCAATTTCATATGTTCCTTCCTTTGTCCATACATGCGTCACATTAACCTTTTCGCCCGAATTATAAAAAGAGGTATATTCCTCACTTCCATCACCCCATTTTATGTGATATTTTATCCTGTCTCCCTCTGGATCAGTTGAATAAAATGTATAGAGCATTGTAACATTTGCATCACCTATCTCCACGCCTCCTATCACCGGCTTTGAAGGAGGAAGTTCTCTTTCTGTTAGAGGCATCTCTCCCTCATAATCATCAAATATCTGTGGCACCATTGAATAGCCTGATGCTTCCATTACACGTGGCTTGGCATAGTAAAATGCCTCTTCAGCTGTGCATATTCCATCGTTATTGCTATCTGCATATCCTTTAAGTCCTTCCACGATAAAATGGGTAAATATTGAGCCATATGAGAGGTCTTCCTCCCTTACAGAGGTCATTACAATTCTGTTTCCTCCTCTCAAATCCTTGGCAAGTTCAACTGCAAAATTGTTTGCCTTTACATAACTCCAGTTATCATTAAAGCCTCCACTGTGGCAGCTATCAACAATGAAACATATGCCTTTTGCCTCCAATCTGTTGAGGAGAAAATTGAGTAAATCATCTGTTAGAATTGCAAAAGGATTGGCAAGCGGTTCCCAGCTCCATGGATTCGGGAAAGGAAGAAAGCCACGGTAAGTTGCGAGTGCTTCATCCATTCCGTCATCTTCATCGAATGGAGGAAGGTCAAAAAGGATGGGAAAGCCATGCGTTGTTATATAAACAAGGCAAAAATCGTTTTCATCATCCATTTCATCAAGCCATTTAAAAGCAGCCAGTATGTTAAACACAGTTGCATTTTCAGCCGTCAGCACTTTGATATGGTCTTCCTTCCATCTTTCTGATACGAGAAGTGTGTTGTAAAAATTTTCCACTTCTATGAGCATGCTCGGCCTATCCATCTCGGGCACATTTGCATATTTTCCCACTGCTATGAGAAGTGCCCAGTATTCTGTATCGTTTTCTCCCATCTCCCTCTCCTCAAACTTTTCCTCCTGAATTTCTGTATGGACGTCATTCACTGTTACATTAAAATTTGAGGCAGCAGGGAGCAGAAGCACGCCAATGGCAATAAATAGCAAGATTTTTTTCATGAGAGTATAATTGCAATAGTGTTTATATTATTTAGGTTGGGAGGAGGGGTTATTCAATGCCTTCTTCTTCCTCAGTTATATTTTCCTCGCTATTCCTTCCCTTCCATGCTCTTCCTGCTGCCACACCTGCAATTAGTCCAATCACAAAAGCTAGAACCGTTACAATTGGCCAGTTGATTTCCAAATTTTGGTTGCCATTGTTTGCCTCTCCTCCCCATTCTATGTTACTTTTATGGATTTCCTTTTTAACTTTATATCCCTTTGCCAGGCATAACATATTTGCAATCATATAGGCGTATTTGTAATAAGTTAGAGCAGCCACCGCATCATCATTTTCCAAACTTCTTCCAAATTCTGCATAACTCACAGCCATGATGGGCTCGATGCTCATATTTCTTGCCTTCTCTATAGCATAACTCACCATCTGGCTTGTTCGATTTATCTTCGAATATATCTCGTTTTTACTCACCCCAATCATTTCTATGGCAAGATTCGAGTTAGCTATTGATTCCAAAGAATTGAATAAACTGGCGGCAGGATATTCCTCCTTATGCTTAAATGCTTCATCAAGTAAATCGCCTGCCTTTTTAACAAACTGTCCTGAATAACCTGTTTCCTCAGAAAGTATGTTTGCATATGAAAATATATTTTGGGCGTAATCGTAATACTTTTCTGCCATCGCTTTTACCCATGTTTCATTAACATCGTAACTTTCATTGAAATTTTTGCTAAGATTGAGCCACCAATAGACGGTGTTACTCCTCTCCATTGCATACGCAAGATAGTAAAGATAGTCAAGGCTTCGCTGTGCACTTTGGTTAAGATAATCCCTCGCCTCGAGAGCCCGTTGCTGCGCCGCCCCAACGCATTGCAGAGTTACAATGCCGGTGATTTCTGCCTTCTTTGCTGTCTCAACTGCCTTTTCGACGGCTTTTGAAACATTATCATAAATTTGCTGAATGCTTGTGCCATTGTAATAAGAACATGCATATTTGACGAAAAGCGAATTAATTTTCGACTGAAATGCCTTGCTTATGCTGTAGTAATAGAAGGCGTTTTTATAAGCCAGTTGAGCATCGTTAAGCATTTTTTCTGCATTATCAAGACTGTTTGCCACTATTGCTTTTGGATTGTAAAGCCAACTACCAACAGGAATTTGAGCAGAGTTGTATGCTTTTTGAGCATCCATGTAACTTTCATTGGCCTCCTGCAGTATCTCATATGCAAGTGGCTGCATGATTTCTCTGTAGTATTCTGCCGTTATTATCGTCTTATTCAATTTTTCCTCCTCAAAACTGTAATTAGTGAAATATACGAGGGCGTCGTTGATATCCTCCACCTCCTTTACAATTAAGCCATATTTGTTATACAGTTCCTCTGAAACATTAACAGGCACTCTTCTATAAAATGTCACCCAACCAGATTTCTCCTCCACAACTTTATATTCGATGCCCTGCCCCTTAGGAATCAAAAAATATTTCATTCCAGCTTTTCCCGCTGCTTCTCCTTTTTCAAGTATCCCTCCAACAGGTCCGATGCTTCCATCAGGATTTATCATTCCAGTCATTATGATGCCATCGTTAGCTGCCATGCCTTCCAGCAGGCAAATCGCTGCTATGCACATCGTCGCTCCAGCGGAGGGGCCGCCAACTATGGGCGAGTCAGCTTTCACCTGGAAAAGAAAATCGTATTTGCTTGTATCTATTCCTGTAATCATTCCCGCAACATCGACAGCAAGACGTGCTGAACCCTGCATATCAAGCTGCGTCAGAGGAGATGTTATCACAAAAACATTGCCTGAGCCATTCATCATTGTAACATTGATCTCAGTAAGGACACCAAAATAACTCCCATTTTCAGCTTGAGCTACAGCAGGAGCATACAATATTATGTTTCTATAATACACGTGCCTATCCCATTCTCTTATTTCAAAAGCAGATGATAATGGGAGCAGCATAACCACAGCAATAACAATTATCCTTCTCATATAATATGGAGTTTTTATAGAATTTAAATTTTATTGTGCATTTTTCGAATAATTCAGAACAATTGTGAAAATTTGCTCTTATAAACAAGAAAATATTTACCAATTTTACAACATCTTTCTTTTTTCGCCGTAATGAGGACAGAAATGCACGGTAAGATAACCAATTTCAGGCAATTCTTTCTGCAGTTTTCCGCTATTTTCTCCGATAGCCTATCTGCTTCATCAACGCTCATTTTTCCATCCACCGTTATATGCATGTCAAGATGTATTTTATTCTCACCTATATATGTGGCAATCATATCATGCACTCCCTTAACTTCTTTGAATGATTTACATATTTTTTCAACATCTTGATAAAATTTATCTGATGGTGACATCCCGAGCAAGAAACGAGTATTGTATCTTATTAGCTTGAAGGCGTTATATGAAATCAGAATAGCAATGAAAATTGATACGATGCCATCAAAAATTCTGTATCCAATGCTAACAATAACTATGCCCACAATGGCAGCAAATGTGGAGAGAGCATCGTTAATGCTTTCGAGAAAAAGCGTTCTACTCACTATACCTTTTTCTTTATGAAGTATATATGCTGAAAGGAGAAGTAAAAGCAACACTGCCAATTCCACTTCTATAACAATTAAAGTATTGGAGTAATATGGAGCAGGTGATATTATTTTTATTATTCCTTCTTTAAAAAGCTCGAAGGCAATTATGGTTATGAAAACGACAGCTACAACGAGAGATGCAACATTTCTAGCCATTTCATGTCCCAGAGGATGCGATTCATCGCTTGGCTTCCTGGATATAATGCCTGAAGAAATGAGTAAGAGTATGCCGGCAATATCAGAAATGCCATGTAAGGCGTCGGCAAGCAGAACAAAATATCCAGAAATGATATATCCAAAAAGCTTCATTGCAAGAGCGACAATATAAATTGCAAGGATTTTCCACACACTTAAAGATAGCATTTCCAAATTTATCTTTTATCATTTCCAAACCATTTCATAACAGCGAAATATCTCTGCACTATTGTTATCACACCAGCCACTATAAAATATATCATCACCCACTCAAGCAAGTAAAAGCCAAAAATTTTATCCAAAAAGAACTGCAGTATGCATGCAAAAAACAATATTGCTATTCTGTCAGCTCTCCCCAACGCTCCCGCATAAACCCTTTTATAGCCCACCGCCTGCGCCTGCGTGCCCAGATAGCTTACCAGCAGGACGGCGGCGATGGCAGGGACGGCTATGAGCTTATCGACCCATGGTGAAAGGGCTATTCCGCCTATGATTAGGGCATCTGAAAATCTATCTATGGCATGATCAACAAAATCTCCTTTTTTGCTCGCCTTCCCCTTCATTCTCGCTATTTTGCCATCGAGAGCATCTAAAAGACCGTTTATAAAAATGCAGAGAGAGGCGAAAAGCAAAAGGTATCTTCTTTCAAATGATAAAAAGGAAGCGATGCCAGCGAAGAAAGCAAATAAAAGAGAAAGATAGGTGAGCCAGTTCGCTTCCATGCTGATTTTTCCTGCAATGGGCTCTAATATATACTCTGCCTTTTGCCTATATTTATCAAGCATTTTCCATCAACCATTCACTATAGTCAATATTTCCGTAATTTGGAGGGGGTCTTTTTTCAATTATCTTTCTCACTTCCTCCGCCACCTCATCCACATTCTTTCCAGTTGTCTCAATTTCCCATATCTTCCTGTGTTTTTCGAGTGCTCTTTCCAGTATTATGTCGAGTGCTTCAGCTTCAACATTTTCTTTGATTTTCTTCTCATTCCATTTTTTTGTCCTTAGCCTTTTTATTAATTCTTTCGGGTGGCATCTCAATATTATCACACCATCCACGCTAAGCAAGTGGCTGAGATGCCCCTCTATTATGAGTATGTCTTTTTCCTTTATGCCCCGAATATACTCATCCATCGCCTCCTCATCAACTATCTTACTCTCTCTTTCATCATCATAGCCAATCACAAATCTATCCACTATTTCCTCAAGCCTGAGCACATTGTACCCCATTTCTTCGAGTCTTTTTGCCACCTCGCTTTTTCCCACGCCTGGTGTGCCTGTAAGTGCTATTTTCATACTCTTACCAGCTCTATGAATTCATAAGGATCTCTTCCTTCATAGAAACAATAGTGTATTTTCCTGTAATTTTTCTTGAACTCTACAACATCCTTTCTCACCTTTGAAGGCTCTTCCTTATCAATTAAAATACGCTTGAAAAACTTTGCTACCTCCTCCATTTCTTCTTCCTTCATTCCTAGTCTCGTCAGCTCCTGTACCCCCAATCTTATGCCTGAGGGGCGCAATGGATGCTCGTCGCCCGGCACCATATTCATATTTGCAATTATGCCTCCCTCCTCAAGTAGTTCCGCTGCCTCCCTCCCTTTTTCCTTCCCAACTCTAAACAGTACCTGATGCGACTCTGTGAATCCATAATCCTTGCCCAAAACATCGAAGCCCAAGTTATAGAGTTCTTCTGCCAGTTTCTTCGCATTTCTCACAATCTGCTCCGCATATTCTCTGCCAAATTGAAGATGCTCAGCAAATGCTATAGCTTTGGCTGCAACATGATGGAGATGGTATGATGAGGTAACACCTGGAAATACAGCCCAGTCAAGGTATTTCATCTCTTTCTCCTCCTCCCTTGTTTTATTGGCAAGTATCACTCCTCCTTGCGGACCAGGCAGCGTTTTATGAGTTGAACCCGTCATTACATCGGCACCTTCTTTCAGCGGTTGCTGGAATTTTCCTCCCGCTATTAAACCCAGTACATGGGCAGCATCGTATATAACTTTGGCACCAACTTCATGGGCAACATCAGCAAGTTCTTTTAAGGGGGTTGGAAAGAGAAAAACGCTCTGCCCAAAAAGAGCAAGCTTCGGCTCCACCTCACGAATGAGCTTTATTGCTCCGTCAACATCTATATTCATTTTTTCTTCATCAAATGGATATATGTGTAAATTTAAGCCCCGCAGCCCCGCCGCTCCCCACTTACCAAATGAGATGTGAGCTCCATCTGCTGTGTCAAGCACCGTAACATCATCGCCTGGCGAAGCAAATGCCTTGAAAATCGCCATATTGGCTACAGTTCCTGAGGTGGGACGGACATCAGCATATTTACAGTCAAAAAGTTTTTTCGCAAGCTCGATCGCCTTTCTTTCAACTTCATCAAAATATTTACATCCCTGATAATATCTGTTGCCTGGAGTGCCTTCTGCATATCTTCCATGAAAATCGGTTACAAGCATTTCTTGGCAGAGAGGCGAGAGAATATTTTCTGAGGCAATCATTGGAAGACATTCACCAAAAAATTCATTATTTTTTCTTGCCATTTCTCTTACAAACAGAGCTTCTTTAAGCCATTCCATGAAATGAAATGGGGATGCAAATAAAAAGGTAGTGGAATGAATGAGAAACTCGTTTCCTGGAATTCATAATCAGAAAATCACAAATATTGCAAACAAATAAAAATTCATGAAGGGAAAATTACTTGTTATCATGCTATCTACATTCATTTTATCGCCATATTTTATTTCTGCAAACGAAAACAAAAAGGAGGAAAATGTTGGCTACGAAAATTCATATAACCTATACACAAAAACAATCTCCATATTCTGGAAATTTCACTTAAAAGATAATTTCACCACTCCTCCAGATTGTAAAAAGATTGGAGTGAGTGCAAGAATAGGAGAGTATTTTACAGGAGAGGCTGGAATTCTTATAAAAAGTAAAAATCATGATTATCATACTCTATGGGGAACAGGCTGGTATGTATTTGGAAAATTTGTTTATCCTCAATTAAGAGT
>JAGHBD010000042.1 GCA_021161135.1 Thermoplasmata archaeon | reverse complement strand
TCGTTGGCTTATCAACGGGCTCACGAAAGAAAAAGGCGGCAGAGGCAAATAAAGCAAAGCCACCTATGACATATGAATACACAATCCATATGGCATCATATTCGTTAAATACAAAATATGCCGTCGCCGCCGTTCTGGTGAGGGCTTCGATAAAGATGGGAAGCTGGGCGATGGCAATCTCCATTTTAGCCCTGTATGTTATTCTAAAATTCTGAGCTAAAGCTAAAAGAACATAATATGCAAGCATAACATATACAGCCTTCTCCTGCTCGGGTGTTTCAAACCCACGCCCCATAACATATTTCCATACAAATATGGAGCCAAAAACAGCAATTATCATTATGAAAGTAAGGATAAGGCGAATTGAAAAGAAGGCTGCATTGCATTTACCAATATCTTTTCCTTCAGAAACTCTTTTTATATGAGCAGTTGGAAACCCAAGATTTGAAATGACATTGAACAGGGCAACGAAGCCAATGGCAAAATTTAGCAAACCCAGAGCAAATTTCGGAAAAACATAATATCTGGCAATGAGGTATAAAGCAGCATAATTGAGCAATCCAGCAAGCAAATTAGTTGCAACAACCAGTGCTGATTTGCGAGCAATCACAAGCGTAATGGTTGCAATATTTAAATAATGTATGGAAATGGCAAAAAAGATAAATAAGCTGCCACCTATTTTCTCAATGCTTAAAAATTTTGGCGAAGCGTTGCGGAGTGCATTTCGAAAAATAGCCACTGCTCCCTTCATAGATAGAGATTTGATAAAGGAGGTTGTCCGCGATATACAGCGTGCATTAATAGCGGGGGATGTGAATGTAAAACTTGTTTTAGAGGTATCGAAAAGAATAGAGAAAAGGGCGCTGGAAGAAAAACCTTTGCCGGGAATGAGCAGCAGAGAGCATGTACTCCGCATTTTGCATGAGGAGCTTTCCTCTATTCTGGGCAGAGGAAGGGAGCTGCCGTTAAAAAAGCAGCGTATAATGATGGTTGGATTATATGGTCAGGGAAAGACAACGACATGCGGGAAACTTGCAAGATTTTTCCAGAGAAAGGGCATGAAAGTTGCTTTGATAGCTGCCGATGTCCATCGCCCCGCCGCCTATGAACAATTGAAGCAGATAGGGGAGAAAATAAATGCCCCCGTTTATGGAGGCGGAAAAAAAGCGGAGGATGTTGTTAAAGAAGGCCTGGCGAAATTTGCAAAATATGATATCGTAATAATCGATACCGCAGGTCGTCATTCGCTGGAGAAAGACCTCATAGATGAAATGAAGAAAATTGCTTCCATAGCCCAGCCAGATGAAAAAATCCTGGTAATCGATGCCTCTACTGGCCAGCAGGCAGGAAAACAGGCTAAAGCATTTAATGAGGCGATAGGCATAACAGGCGTAATCCTGACAAAAATGGACGGCACAGCAAAGGGCGGCGGAGCTTTGTCGGCAGTGGCGGAAACAGGGGCGCCGATCCTTTACATAGGGACAGGAGAGCATCCAGATGATTTGGAAAAGTTCGATGCAACTCGCTTCTTATCCCGCCTCCTTGGCATGGGAGATCTGCAAACATTGCTGGAAAAGGCAGAGGAGGCGGCGAAAGGCAAGGAAAAGAAGGTGGAGGAAGTAACCAGAAAAATGCTCTCTGGAAAATTCACCTTGCTTGATATGTATGAGCAGATGGAGCTGCTTGCTGGAATGGGGCCTTTCCAGAAAATAGCGGATTTGCTGCCGTTTGGAGGCAAGCTTAAAGATGAGCAGGTTTATGAAACGCAGGAAAAGTTAAGGAAATTCCGTATAATCATGGACTCAATGACAAGGAAAGAGCTTGAAAATCCGAGCATAATAAAATCATCGCATATAAAAAGGATAGCAAGGGGCGCAGGAGTGGAGCCAAAGGACGTTAAGGAATTACTTCGTCATTACAACATGTCAAAGAAGCTCATGAAAAGTTTTTCCAACAAAAAAATGCAGAGAAAATTATTGAAACAGCTTGGAATGAAGATATAAGAGAACATTTGGAAGAAAGCAATTCATTTACAGACTATAAATTTTTAAATAAGATTATGCTTATTCATCAATGATAAAAAGAAAATTTACCGTTATAATTGAGAGAGATGAGGATGGTTATTATGTGGCAAGTGTTGCTGAGCTACCTGGTTGTCACACACAAGCTAAGTCTTTAGATAAATTGAACGAAAGGATAAAAGAAGCCATTGAGTTATATTTGGAAGAAGAGAAATACGACGAGCAATTAGAATTTGTTGGTATACAGCAAGTAGAAATATGAAATTGAAACCTTTATCGGCAAATAAAGTGATTAAGGTTTTAGATAAGCTAGGTTTCAAAATAATAAGGAAGAAAGGATCGCATGTAATTTTAAAACACCCTGATGGTAGGGTTATAATTGTTCCCGTTCATAAAGGAGAAAAAATAGGCAGAGGTCTTTTAAGGAAAATAATAAAGGATGCCAAAATTTCAAAAGATGAATTCATGAAAATGGCTAAGGAAATATAAAACACCCAAAAATAAAAAGAAAAGAAGAGGCCTGGCTACTCACGAGCCAGGTAAATCTCTATGCAGGACACATTTACCTTGTTGCCCTCGTCGTTTGTTAGCTCCTCAGTGTATATCTTTACATCCTTTATCTGCGCATCTGTCACAAAGCGTCTCCTGACAATCTCTGCCACATCGACAGCTCTGGATATTGCCCTACCTCTCGCTTTTATTGCCACCTGGTTTGCCCCAGAATTCAACTGGGTTATTGCAGCCAGTACATAATTCATTGGTGGCTTATTACCCACGTATACCACATTTTCCTGTTGCTCTGCCATTTTTATCCCTCCTTCATGGAAATAGAGATGTGTAATATAAAATTATCGCCTCACCCTTTTCAGCAATCTTTCTATCGTAGCCCTGTCAAGCATCTCCTTCTCCTTCTTCTGCTCCTTATAAATCCTCCATGGCAGGCGATGTGATTCCATTGTTGCCACATAAACAACGCCTCCTACACCAATCCATGCAAGAAGGAAAAGAAAACCAGGCATGGCTCCATCAAGCTGCAGAATGTAGCCAAAGAAAAGGGCTGAGAGAAGCAATCCTGCTAGTGCAACAGCCCATATCCCGCCAAACTTAAACTTTGCCTTGCTGAAAATTTCCGGATGTTTGTAAGGTAAAATGAGGGTTGCTGTGGATATTGCCATATAAATGAGCAGAACAGCCATATTTATCATCATGACAACATTCATGAAAACTTTGGCAAAAATTATTATTATGATTGCAACAATGGTATTTATCACAAGTGACCACTTCGGCACACCAAATTTATTTAACTCCGCCATCCTCTCTGGCACTATTTTATCTCTCGCCCATGCAAAGGCAAGGCGGGATGTTGCAAGCATCATTGGATTTATGTCGGAAATGATTGCAATTGAGCCAGCAAAAGCAACATATACAGCTATAGCTGCGGGAAGAAAATTCGCCATTAAATCGGGCACAGAGCCAGAAGAGAAATCGTAAGAATCATAAAATGAAGGGCTCATTGAGCCATAGGTTACGAGAGCAACAAAAATGTAGGCAAGAGCTATTGCAAACATCGATACCGTAATTCCTTTGGGCAGCGTTTTTTCCGGCTCCTTAACCTCATCTCCAGCATTTGCTATTGCTGCAAAGCCAATGTAACTAAAGAAAATTAAACTGCTCGCCATGGCAATATTTTCCATGTTGAAATGGAATGAATATTCAAGGTTGCTCAAACTCACATTTCTTATGCCAAATATAATAAGCAAAGAAATGCCCAGCATCAAAAGCACAAACATTGCCGTCTGAACCCTTCCATAAACCTTAACGCCAAGGTAGTTTATCAGGAAAAAGAGAATAACGAGTACTATGGCAATAATCTGTATATTCGCTGCTATAAAATCAACAGCTGCATGCATGCCAAGGACATCAAAGAAGTTATTTATCAAAATTATATCTCCTACAGCCATCGCTGCTATTGTTGCAATCATGGCAAACCATCTTGCCCACGTGGATATGAAGCCGATGAAAGGATCTATTATCCTGCTGACAAAAACATATTCTCCGCCAGAAGAAGGTAAAGCTGAGGAGAGTACCGCATAGCATAAAGCCATTAAAAAGGCTGGAATGGCTGCTATAATATATGAGAGAATAATTGCAGAGCCAACATTTACCTTACTCTGTATCTGTATCGTTGAAATAAAAAGCCCTCCCCCAATTACAGAGGTAACCACAGTCGCCACAACTTCCTTAAGCCCAAGCTCTCTTTTTAATTCCATTTTATCCTGCAAATTTTACAAATAGAGGAAGGAAAACAAGACTCACAATTGACATGAGCTTTATTAGGATATTTAAAGATGGCCCCGCTGTATCCTTGCATGGGTCGCCAACTGTATCGCCGACCACTGCCGCCTTGTGGGCAAAGCTTCCCTTTCCGCCAAGGTTACCTGCCTCAATATACTTCTTCGCATTGTCCCACGCACCGCCAGCATTTGCAAGAAATATTGCCATCAAAAAGCCAGATGCTGTTGCGCCGGCAAGCAAGCCAACGAGAGCTTCGATGCGCCATATGCCAATGACGATAGGCACCACCACAGCCATGCTGGATGGCAGAATCATTTCCTTTAAAGCACCCCTTGTAGCAATCCTTATGCACCTCTCATAATCTGGTTTTCCTCTGCCTTCGAGAATGCCAAGTTCTTTAAACTGCCTCCTTACTTCATTCACCATTTTTTCCGCCGCCCTCCCGACAGCTCCTATGGTTATCGAAGAGAAAATGAATGGGAGCATTGCTCCAATGAAAACGCCAGCCATGAGATAGGGGGATGTGAGGGTAAGATTTATTTCCTTTCCCATCAATTCCTTTGCTTTTTCCACGAAAGTGAAGATTAGGGCTAAGGCAGTTATTGCAGCTGAGCCAATGGCAAAGCCCTTTCCCATCGCAGCCGTTGTATTTCCCACAGCATCTAAAGCTTCCGCCCTTTTCCTCGTTTCCTCCCCCAGCCCAGCCATCTCCGCTATGCCAGCAGCATTGTCGGCTACGGGCCCATAACAATCTGTTGCCAGTGAGATGCCAAGTGTCGAAAGCATTCCTATGGCAGCTAAAGCAACGCCGTAAAAGCCCGCAAATTCAAAAGCGAGAATCATTGCAACGCATGTTGAAATTATGGGGATGGCTGTGCTCATCATTCCAACAGCGAGTCCCTGCAGAATGTTTGTCGCCGCCCCCGTTTGAGAGGCATGAGCTATTTGTTGAGCTGGCTTTCTCTGCTCGGAGGTGAAATATTCTGTCGTAAGCCCGATAATAATGCCATCTATTAGGCCGACGAGCACAGCATAATATGGCTTCAAATCCTCGAGCATGTATTTTGTTGCGATAAATGCTAATGCAGCGAAAACTATTGCCGCCCCAAATAGCCCGTTTCTCAAAGCTGCATAGAGATTTTTTCCTCTCACAAAACCCATTCCAATTATGGAGGCGATGGTTCCCAATGCAGCTATAATGAGCGGATATAGATCGCCGTTTTTATACACAGCAGCTATTATGGCAAGGGTTATAGCTGAAATTATTGAATCAACATATGATTCAAATAAATCTGCACCCATGCCAGCGACATCTCCAACATTATCTCCAACATTATCCGCAATAACGGCAGGATTGCGGGGATCATCTTCTGGTATGCCTGCTTCAACTTTACCCACCAAGTCTGCGCCTACATCTGCCGACTTCGTATATATCCCGCCTCCCACTCTTGCAAATAAAGCTATGCTGCTTGCCCCAAAACCAAAGCCGAAGAGAATGCTTGATGCCTTTTCTTCAAATAAAAGGAAGAATGACGCTACACCTATTATGCCAAGCCCCACAACAGTAAGTCCCATTACAGAGCCTGAAGAAAAAGCGATTATCAAGCCGTCTTTCAAACTTTTTTTTGCCGCTTCCGCCGCCCTTACATTGGCTACCGTCGCTATTCTCATGCCAATATTGCCTGCTAATGCGGAGAAAAAGGCACCTGTGAGGAATGCAAGGCTGGTTTGCCACGGCATATCTGTGTAATGGCTGGCTGCAAGAAGGGCAAGGGTAACGATGGCAACGAAAACCACGATAATTTTATATTCTTCATTGAGAAAAGCTATAGCCCCTTTATGAATTGCCTCCGCTATTTCCTGCATTTTTTTATCGCCCTTCGGCTTTTTAAGAATGTAAATCGCCATTCCAGCAGCCACTGCAAGCGATAAAACACCCACAACCAATGGAAGCGCATCAAGCATATTTGGGAAAGGAGCAGCATACTTAAAGTTTTCACATTTATTTACCATCAAACAGCCTATTTTCATTATTATGTAGGTAATATTATTTTAACATGAGTATTGAAGTCGAAATCAAAGATATAAAGCAACGATTAGCAGAAATATCCAGGAAGTTGGATGAATTATTGTATGAAAGAGAAGCCATTCCATTAATGAAATTATCAGAAAAATCTTTGTCCGAATTTTTAGATGAGGAGCCAGATATTTACAAAATTGAAGATTTAAAGTAAGAAGGGAAAAATTGTTTTGATTCCTTTTCGTTTACTAATTTGTCTTTTGCCAAATTACGCCCTGCTTTGGTAATTCATGAAGGAAAAAGAGATGTTATTGTGGCTTTCATATCCTCGAGGATTCCAGCTGAATTATCTGATACAGATGTACTGATAACCTCCAAGCAGCCAGCTTTCAAGGGAACGGGCTTGAAAACAGATTCTGTTATAAAACTTGATAAAATCGCAACAGTATTGAAAGAGCTTGTTGTGGGAGAGCTTGGAGAGATAGACGAAAATTTGCGCGATAAATTTGCAGTAAGCTATTTTATTACAATATGATGGGCAATTCCGCCTTACAGCGAGGGCATTTACTCTCCTTCAAATAATTTTTCATCATGCTGCTCCCATATCTTTTGATTAAAAGTGTGCCGCAATTATGGCAGTATGTATTTTCATATCTGTGGCCAGGAACATTACCGATATATGCATATAAAATCCCCTCTTTTCTTGCCCTTTCACATGCATACTCAAGCTTTTCAACGGGCGGAGGAGGTGCATGAAATTTATATGCAGGAAAATAACGGGTGAAATGGATTGGCGTGCTGCTGCCCACATATTTTAGATGCTTTTCTATTACTTCATTAATCTGTTCGATGCCATCATTTACGCCCGTCACAACCAAATTCACAATTTCAACATGTATTCCAAGCTTTTTTGCATATTCTGCAATCTTCCATACATGTTTTTCATCCGCCTTGAGATACTTTTTATACACCTCCTCATCACCCTTTATATCAATATTCATTGCATTGAGCCCCGCTTCATGCAACATTTTTAATGCTTCCCTGCTCATATAACCATTGGAAACAATGCTATTTCTGCCCCTGCTTAGTTTAAAAACATCTATGCAATATTCGAAGAGCAGCGTTGGCTCATTAAAACTTGCACACAAGCCATGTTGCCCTGCCATCTCAACAAGTTTTTCTGGAGAAATCATTGAATATCTTGCCATAGGGTTTTTCATTGAAATATGCCAGTTCTGGCACCAAG
This sequence comes from Thermoplasmata archaeon, assembly GCA_021161135.1. Lineage (GTDB taxonomy): Archaea > Thermoplasmatota > E2 > UBA202 > JdFR-43 > JdFR-43. Next base: position 1,117 of record JAGHBD010000042.1, on the reverse strand, counting down.
GGCAGTGAAAATTGCATGAATATGTGGAAAATGTCAATGCATAGCTTCCCGGATAGAAATGAAAGAAGGGCTTTATTTCCATGGGGCGCAGCTCGATGGCACTTAAATTGCCATAGGTAAGCGTGTATATCTTTCCATTGATGTTTATCCTCGCCCCACAATAGCCACTCTCACCACTCTTTATCCTGCATTTTCTGTGGCATAAATTGCATCTGTCATCGCAACACAATAAAGCCTCATGCATTGAAAATAATAAGATAATGCTTTAATATTGCTACCTGTTTATTACCGTGTCAAAGATAGTCAGGGTAATGGGCTATTCTCCGAAGAAAGATGAGAAAAGCAATCCTGTGCTAAAAGATTTCATCAGAGCATTTCGCAACTATAAAGCAAAATCCCGCATTAAACCAATGAAGCCAAATATGCTCGATTATGCAGTATTTCTCAGCGTTACCTTGGGCATATTCCTTATTTTACTCTCCTTCCTAGCAGGAAGAATTTTTGGAATAGTGGGCGGCGCTATGGTGGCATTCGCATTCCTTTCAGAGATTCTTTCTCTGTTTATTCGTTAGAAATCAATTTTTGCCGCTATTTCTCTCGCTTTCTCTTTCACCTCTTCCGTTAAATTCCTTCCATGAGCATCTATTGTTACCGTTAGCGGACCAAAATTCTCCACTTCCAGAACCCATAGCGCCTCTGGCATTCCAAGCTCTTCAAGCCAGAAAACATCTCTCACCCTCTTCACAGCATTTGCAGCCAGCACGGCGGCGCCACCAGTAAAGGCAGCGTATATTGCCTTAAACTCCTTACATGCCTTTGCTGTTTTCTCCCCCATTCCTCCCTTGCCTATTATGATGCGTGTGCCAAATCTCTTTATAAAATCGTATTCAAAAATTTCCATCCTGCTGCTCGTCGTCGGCCCAGCTGCAACTATTTTCCATTCATCTCCTTCTTTCTTCACTATTGGCCCACAATGAAATACAGCAACCTTTGAGAAATCCACTGGTAACTCCTTTCCTTCGTCAAAAGCCTCTATAGCCATTTTATGTGCCTCATCTCTTGCTGTAACAACTGTCCCACTGATATAAATTACATCTCCAGCCCTTATTTTGAGTAT
>JAGHBD010000167.1 GCA_021161135.1 Thermoplasmata archaeon | reverse complement strand
ATATTATACATTGAGGTGATGTAAATGGTAGTAATAGGAGAAAAATTTCCGGAAGTGGAAGTAAATACAACGCATGGAAGAATGAAATTGCCCGACGTTTTCAAAGGCAAATGGTTTGTTTTGTTCAGCCATCCTGCAGATTTTACACCAGTATGCACAACTGAATTCTATGCATTTCAGCAAAGATATGAGAAATTCAGAGAGCTTGGAGCAGAATTGATAGGGCTAAGTGTTGACCAAGTATTCAGTCATCTTAAATGGATCGAATGGATTAAAGAAAAACTTGGTGTGGAAATAGAATTTCCTGTGATAGCTGACGATAGAGGGGATCTGGCAGAAAAGCTGGGCATGATACCTTCTGGGGCAACGATAACGGCAAGAGCTGTTTTCATTGTCGATCCCAATGCAACTATAAGAGCAATAATTTACTATCCTGCGGAGGTTGGAAGAGATGTTGATGAAATTTTGAGGGCATTGAAGGCGCTGCAGATAAGCGATAAGCATGGTGTTGCTTTGCCACATAAATGGCCTAAAAATGAACTTGTTGGAAACAACGTCATTATTCCACCTGCTGGAACAAAAGATGCAATAAAAGAAAGGGAGGCGGCAAAGGAGAAAGGAGAGATTGAGTGCTACGACTGGTGGTTCTGCCACAAAAAACTGGAGGAGTAAATGCTGAGCGAAAGAATGCTAAATGCCCTTAACAAACAAGTGAATGCCGAGCTTTATTCCTCCTACCTCTATCTTTCAATGGCTGCATACTTTGAATCAATAAATCTGAAAGGCTTTGCAAACTGGATGAAAGTTCAAGCTCAGGAAGAGCTTACACATGCAATGAAGTTCTTTGATTATATAAATGAAAGAGGAGGGAGAGTGAGACTGGAGGCGATAGAAAAGCCACCAGATGAATGGGACTCGCCTCTCGATGCCTTTGAAGCAGTATATGAGCATGAGCAAAAGGTCACCAATATGATAAATGATTTAGTCAATATGGCAATGGAAGAAAAAGACCATGCAACATACAACATGCTCCAGTGGTTTGTTGCAGAACAGGTGGAGGAGGAAGCGAGTGCAGATGAAATAAGGCAACAGCTCCGCCTCATCGGTAAAGATGGGAGAGGCATTTTGATGATAGACAGAGAGTTGGGAAAAAGAGTGTTTGTTCCTCCTCAAAAGGGGGAGATATAAAGGAGGTGGTATAAATGGCGGAAAGGTATGAAGTATATAAATGTGAAATATGTGGGAATGTTGTTGAAGTGCTGCATGGTGGAAAGGGGCAGCTGTTTTGCTGCGGGCAACCAATGAAATTGATGGAAGAAAAGAAAGAGGAACAGGGATATGAAAAGCATCTGCCAGTAATTGAACAAAAAGAAGGTGGCGTGGTTGTTAAGGTTGGGAGTGTGCCACATCCAATGGAAGAAGAGCATTTTATAGAAATGATAGAGGTAATAACTGAAGATGGCAAGGTGTTAAGAAAATACCTTAAGCCAGGAGAGAGTCCAGAGGCTGAGTTCAATGTTACAAATATAAAGGAGGCAAGAGAGTATTGCACTATACATGGCTTATGGGTAAAGGAGATATAATGAAGATAGGGGAGGAAATTCCAGATATAGAAGCGGAGGCATATCACAAAGGAGAGATAAAGAAAATAAGACTACATGATTATAAAGGCAAATGGCTTGTTTTAGCATTTTATCCTGCCGACTTTACCTTTGTTTGCCCAACGGAGCTTGAGGAGCTGGCAGAATATTATGATGAATTTAAGAAATTAGACGCAGAGATACTCAGCATAAGCACTGATACTGCATATGTGCATAAAGCATGGCATGATACATCGAAAGCCATAGGAAAAATAAAATTTCCAATGGTTGCAGATCCAGCAGCGAAGCTTTGCAGAGCTTTCGATACATATATTGAGGATGAAGGTGTTTCAACAAGGGCAACTTTCATCATAGATCCAGATGGTAAAGTGGTGGCAATGGATTTGCATGATAACAGCATAGGGAGAAGTGCAAAGGAAATTTTGAGAAAGCTGCAAGCTGCAAAATACACGAGAGAGCATCCTGGCGAGGTATGTCCGGCAAGCTGGGAGCCAGGAAAGGAGACGCTTAAAATAAGCCTAGAACTGGTGGGCAAAATATGAAGGAAAAAATAATCGTGGATGTGAGGACAAGGGAAGAATTTGTCATGGAACATATAAAGGGAGCAATAAACATACCTCTATACGACATTGATTTTTATATACCCTTTTTGAAGGGGAAGGAGGTTCTTCTCTATTGCGACACTGGGCGGCGGGCGGAGATTGCGGCAAGAAAATTGAAAGAAAAGGGGATAGATGCAGCGATGATTGGCGAGGAGGAAGTAAAGGAATATGAAAAGGAGGGGAAAGGCATAATATGTGCTGTGAATTTTGTTTCTGTAAGGGGTGGCAAGGAAAAAGAATTTGAGGAGAGCGTTGAAGAGCTTTGCAGGGCGACAGATGAAATGTCTGGCTTTCTTGGCTCCAAGTTGCTCAGGGTTAGCGGTATTTCTGCCATAGGAAGTGGTTTGCCAGGTGAATTGAAAAATGAGGAAGTGAAGCCAACAAAATATATAATTTTGACTTACTGGGAGAGTAAAGAACTACATGATGAATCTCATGGGAGCGAGATATTTAGAAAGGCTTTCGAGAAAATGCCTGCCTTACTTTCTCAGATGCCATATGAAGAATTTTATGAAGTGTTGAGATAGGAGGTGAGAATATGAAAAAAATGAGTGAAAAATCTTTGCAGGAGGCTTTTGCGGGAGAGAGTATGGCCCATATGAAATATCTGATATTTAGTGAGGAAGCGGAGAGAAAGGGCTACAAAAACTTGGCTAGACTTTTTAAGGCAATAGCATACGCTGAATTTGTTCATGCAAGGAATCATGCAAAAGAGATTGGCATTGTCGGCGATACAGTTGAAAATATAAAGGCGGCTATAGAGGGCGAGACTTTTGAGGTAGAAGAAATGTATCCTGCATACAACGCCATAGCAGAATTACAGGGAGAGGAAGGAGCGAAAAAATCGATACATTATGCTATAGAAGCGGAGAAAATACATGCGGAAATGTACAGAAAGGCAGAAGAGATGGCAAAGCAGGGAAAGGATGTTGAAATAAAGGAAATATACATTTGTCCGGTATGCGGATACACACATGAAGGTGAGCCACCTGCAAATTGCCCGGTTTGCGGGGCGCCGAAAGAAACTTTTGTGAAGTTTTAGGAGGAATGAAAATGGATGAAAAGGAGAAGAAGGTTCTGGAGGCATTTAAAAAGGCGGGAAAGCCTTTGCGACCTGGAGATGTTGCGGAGATGACGGGCATAGACAAAAAGGAAGTATCGAAAATAATAAAGAAACTTAAAGAGGAAGGAAAACTCATTGTGCCAAAAAGATGCTATTATTCTCTCCCGTAATTTTTCCTCTTTTTCTTTTAAATGATAAAATGCATCCTCAATTATTTATATCTTCTTTTTCATTTTAGGTTGTGGTAACATGATTGTGAAGGAAATTGTCGATGGTGTTTATTTTATGGGGGCAATGCACTGGGAGCGCCGTTTATTCGATGAGCTCATTCCACTGCCAGACGGAACAAGCTACAATGCATATCTCATAAAAGATGAAAAAGTTGCTTTAATAGATACTGTTGATCCCTCAAAAGAAGATGAACTCATGGAAGAGCTTGAGAAAATGGATATAGAAAGAATAGATTATATCATTTCACACCATACTGAGCAGGACCACTCTGGCGGTATTCCAGCTGTAATGGAAAAATATGGAGAGGCAAGAGTTATAGCGAGCAAACTCGGAAAGGAAATGCTCAAAGAACATTTGCTTATTCCAGAAGATAGAATAAAAGGTGTAGATGATGGAGAAGTGCTGTCTTTAGGAAAGAGGAGGCTCCAATTCATATCAGCTCCATGGGTGCACTGGCCTGAAACAATGCTTTCCTATCTGGAGGAGGACAAAATTTTATTCACCTGTGATTTCTTTGGAAGTCATTTAGCGACGAGCAGGATATATGCTGATGAAAATCCCCGTATTTATGAAGCGGCTAAGAGATATTATGCGGAAATAATGATGCCATTCCGCAAAAAAATAAAGAAGCATCTTGAAAGATTAAGGAATATGGAAGTAAAAATGATTGCTCCAAGCCACGGTCCAATATATCGAAACCCTGAATTCATTTTAAATGCTTATGAGGAATGGGTTTCTGGAGAGGTAAAAAAAGAAGTTATCGTTGCCTATGTTTCAATGCATGGCAGTGTGGAAAAAATGGTGAAGCATTTTATCAAGGCACTGGAGAAAAACGACATGCCGTATAAACTATTTGATCTTCCAGTAACAGATATAGGTGAGCTTGCAATGTCTTTGGTTGATGCCTCCACGCTTGTTTTAGCCACGCCTACAGTGCTTGGAGGAATGCATCCTCTTGCATTATATGCATTTTACCTTGCAAATGCTTTGAACCCCAAAACAAAATTTGTTTCATTAATCGTTTCCTATGGATGGGGAGGAAAGGTAATTGAGCAGGCAAAGAGCTTGTTTAAGTTAAAGGCAGAAATTATTGAGCCAGTAATAACAAAAGGACATCCAAAAGAGCAAGATTATGAAGCATTGAACAAACTGGCTGAAGAAATAGCAAAAAAGCATAAGGAAGTGGGGATATCGTAATATCCTTAAGACTTGGCTTTGTCTCAAGAGCGAGACGTAAGCTTTTTAATATCCAGATTCATAATTCATTGTATGGGGAGTAACTTCATAAAACCCCACTATAACTCATATTTAGAAGATTATGTGAATGAAAAATTTCGGATATTCTGGGTTGTCCGAAATTCGGGGGGCTCGCCTATAATCTAAATTGGAGGTGTGAACATGAATGAAGAAAAACTTAAAGCAGATTTGGAAGAATTCGAGAGAAAAAATAAATGTAACATTGAAAAAGCTTGGAAAAAATACAACGAATTTCTAAAGCAATATCCATTTCGTGAACACCCAGAAGATATTGATTTATTAACCCCGGATAAGATCTATAATCCAGGTAATAAAAATACTTTTCTTTACTGGATCGAATTTGGACTGAAAGAATTGGGTCATATTAGAGTTGGAAGTGCACTTTACGCAGAAAATGCAAGAAATAATTCCGAAATTTTTAAGGAGCTTTTAAGAAAGGTTGTGGATGAAACTCTATCCATTTCTCAGAAAATTGATCTACATTGGGAAGACATTAAGGGATGGGGAGGAGATAAAATAATAGCCAAAAAGGTGGTCTTCTGCTATTATCCAGAACGAGTCTTGCCCATATTTAAAACCGAAGATTTAGAACATTTCTTGAAAAATCTTAGTATAGATTTCAAAAAAGAAGCACACAGTCTGTTCGGAAAATCATATGATGCATTGTCTATAGGTCAAAAGTTTGAATTGTTAAATAATTTACTTATTTCATTTAAAAATAAATCTTCAGAATTTAAGAAATTGGATAATCTTTTTTTCGCCAGATTTCTATATGAACAATTTCCTCCAGAAAGACTTCCCCAAATTATGAGAGAAACAAAACCTCTACATTCTTTGGGAATACTATTTGAGCCTAAATATGAACAGGAGGTGGTTTATTTATTTGCTGTTTTTCATCGGGAACTTGGATTTCCATATATAATAAAAATTAGAAATGAATTTCCAGATGCTTGGGTAATGGATAAAAATAGGAATGTAAAAAGAATCGAATTTGAAGTTAGAGCAAGTGATTTTGTTCAACACAAACATGACAAAAAAGGATGCGACTTTATTGTATGCTGGGAGAATGATTTGGAAAGTAATGAAGATTTACCACCAATAATTGCTCTAAAAGATTTTGTGGAGGAATTAAAATGATGCTCGCCCCGAACTCTTCGGCACTTCGACCTCACCCTCGCTTCGCTCGGGTCTGCTAACAGGTAGATATGTGGCTTCGCTATCGCTCGCCCACAGCAACCCTTATAAATCATGGACTAAATCTAAATATATGGAAGCGGCAAAGCTTCGAGGCATAACGAGAAAGTTTAACAGATATCGTTTTCCAGAGTGCAGAGCGAGAGTTATAAAAAATGAAGAAAATAGCCTTGTAGTTGAATTTGATGGCACAGCAAACTTTTTCTGCTGTTTTGATGAGCATTTCGAGGATTACCGCATAATGTTAAAAGATCACGGCGAGGAATTTAAAATTGAGGAGGTAAAAGAAAAAGGAGGAAAATTCATGGTTCGATACAAAAAATCTACTGCTTCTCCTTAAATGCCTTTATCTGATATTTTATCCCCTCTTCTGGCAGTTTCTTTGGCTCTCCTGCAATAGATGCAAGAATATAAACACGGCAAATCCTTTCAACAATCTCCGCCAGCTCCATCGCCTCCTCCAGATTTTTCCCGCAGCACACCGCCCCATGTCCGCGAAGCAGAGCAGCATTTCTCTCCTTCATAACACTAGAAACATTTTCAGCGAGTTTTTTGCTGCCTGGCACACCATATTTAGCAACGATAAGGCTACCCCCTACATGTGAAAACAATTCGTCAAGGAAAACGGGTATTTCATCCACGCTGGCAGCGCAGGCCATCGAATAAGGAGAATGAAAATGCACAATGGCATTGATGTTCTTTCTTCCTCTATATATGGCAATGTGCATTGGAGCTTCTATCGATGCCCTGCCGCCCCTTTCATTTCCTTCAAAATCTATCTCAACAATGTCATCGGGGGAAATTTTGTGGTATGGGATGCCACTCGGTGTAATGAAAATTTTGTCGCCATATCTCACGCTTATGTTGCCGCTGCTTCCATATGTTAATCCTTTCTCCACAAGCTTATTACCAGCTTCAACAATTCTTTTTCTTATTTCCTCCTCCATTTTTCCTCCTCCTAAGTGAAGAGCATATACTCCCCAATATCATAAGATTTTATCTCCTTCTTTTCCCCTTTTTCCTCTATCCATCCTCTCACCACAAAATGATATCTCCAGTAGTGAAGCAATGGAAGGCGAATAAAATGGATTGTTTTTGCCTTTATCACCACATCAATGGATATATTATTGTTATGGGCAATCACATGAAATGCTGTAGGTATTATCTTTCCATGGTCAAATTTATATCCGCTGCATCTCACACTTGCATTTTTCAGCATTACATAACTTTCTCTGCTGAATATTACAAAATCTTCATGCATCAGTAAATTATCCATCAATTTTGCCCACACTATGGAGATGTTGGCAAGGATAACTTTTCCATCCATATAGCCTCTTTTGAGAAATGGATTTCGCAGAAAGAATATATTGTGGTCATGATAACCCTTGCCACTCACTTTTTTTTCTTCCTTGCCAAGAAAAATACTACCATAAACTTTCATATGCGGAATGGCAAGCCACTCATCACTTTTCCATCCCTTGCTTTTATTTTCGAAATTAAGGGAGAAGGCAAAAGATTTGGTGAAATATTTTATCGTGAAGAATAACTTTCCATTCCTCTCCTCCCCTTTCATCATTTCCATTCCATCTGCCTCAATATATGGTGTATTGTTAGAAACGAATGGCCGAAAATATATTTTCCTGTATTCGTATTTAAGCTCTCCATCCTCATAGTATGATACGCCCGCCATAAGGAGCATCGCCTTTTCTTTTCCAGCAGCAGTGAGCATAAAAACGGTGCTTTCATTGCTATCAAAAATTGCTTCAAAATACCATGTCTCTATATGAAATGGAAGCTCTGAATCGAAGGCATCGTCGCCCAGCACAATATCATGCAGAACAATATCGTTGCAGAATCCGATGACCAGAAGGAGCAAAATCACGTGTTTCACGACAAAAAACATGCAATGTGAAAAATACTTTTCGATACCGTAAATGTTTTTACCCCTGCCAACATTAGTATTGTGATTCTAAAAGACGCTGGCAAACTCGAGTTATCTTATATCCCCGGAAAAATTTTGTGCCGAGATGAAGAATTGCAAAGAATAAAAGTATTCCTTCAGACAGGGCGTGTTTTGATAAGCGGCGGTGTTGGCACAGGAAAAACGCTGCTGGCAAGATATGTTGGTGGAGATGCGTATATAAACTGTTATATGAACAAGACTGAGCATCGGGTGCTTGAGGAAATTTTAAGGCAATTGAAGCCTCGCTTTAATCCCGCCGGCCTGCCATCGCAGCGCCTCTGGGGGGAAATTGAGAGCGGGAAGACAATTATACTTGATGAAATAGATGGGATGCATCCTGAGGAGCTTCGCCATTTCACCTATTCTCTCTCCCGCCAGTATGAGCTTGGTAAGAAAATAAACTATATAGCCATAACAAGGAACCATTTTATACTGCAGCAGTTGATAAATGATGATGCCATATGGAGCACATTCGCCGATAAAGCAATTGTTGAGCTAAAACCATATACATGGGAGCAGGTAAAGGAGATTTTATGGTATAGAGCTAAGGAGAGTATAGAGGCAAGGGCTATAGATGATGAGATAATAAGCTTGATTGCAGACATAGCCATTCATTCTCCAGGCCATATGAGGACAGCCATTGATTTGCTCCGTAACTCAGCCATGATTGCAGAAAGCAAAGGACAGGAAAAAATTACGCCAGAGGATGTAAGGGAGGCAAACAGAGAGGAATGGGTGAGTGATTTAGAAAGTATGGAAAAGGAAGAACTTACTGTGCTTGCTGCCGTCGCTACAGCATGCAAAAGAAAAGCGTATGCGGATATCTCTGAAATAGAGGAGGCGATGAAGATAAAAAGCGAGGAATATGGCATATCCATCGATAAAAAGAATTTTGAGAAAATACTGCAGAATCTGATTCAGCAGGATTTTGTTTATAAAGGCAATATGGGATATACAATAATCCATTATCCCGTCAATCTCCTGCTCAGCGAAATTGAGGAAAGGATGAGAAAATGAGGATACTCGTCCATATATGCTGTGCACCCTGCTTTGCTTATCCTCATCATAAATTGCGGGAGGAGCATGAAGTTATTGGCTTCTGGTATAATCCAAATATTCACCCATACATGGAATACAAGGCGAGGATGGAGGCGGTAAAAAAATATGCAATGCTGGAGGAGGTGGAAGTGATTTATGAAGAATATGATTTCATTGATTACTTAAAAATGCAGCTTCAGAATGTTGAGAGGCCAGCAAGATGCATAAATTGTTATCGCTACCGTCTCGAAAAAACAGCGAGATATGCGAAGCAGCATGGTTTCGATGCCTTCACCACCACCATGCTTGTCTCGCATCATCAATACCATGAAGAAATAAAAAAGGTTGGAGAGGAAATGGAGAGAAAATACGATGTAAAATTCCATTATGAAGATTTTCGCCCTGGCTGGAAAGAAGGAAAGGCAATAACGAAAGCATACAGTTTATACACTCAGAAATACTGCGGATGCTTAATAAGCGAATGGGAAAGATTTGGAGGAAAAAAGGAGTAGTTATTTCAAAACTTTGCCCGTTTCCATATACCACAGATATAAGTCAAGTTCTGCCAGTGTAACACCAGCCATCCTTGCAATTTTTGATAGCAAATTTTCAATCTCTTCATATTTTCTTTTTGTTAAGCTCTTTGGTTTTTCAATAAGCTTATGCTTACAAAGCAAATCAAGTATATGATAATCGATTATGGCAACATTTTTGAAGCCGATATTCCGCAAAAAATGACTCGCCTCCTTATATCCAAGCCCTTTTACATTCTTTACAAGCCATTCCCGCAATTTTTTTTCATCATCAAACGCCTCTATAATTTCCTTCAAATTATTCTTCCATTTCCTCGCTTCCACAATGTATCTCGCCCTTGTATTTGGAAATCGATGGCCGAGGCGGCGTAGCTCTTTTGCCAGCTCTTTTTCTGGCATATTCATAAATGCATCATGCAATGCCTTCTGTATTTTAATGCCCCCAGATGCACTGAAATTTGCAGTGAGAATGCAAAAGCACAACTCGCTGAATATACCTTCGCCACTTTTCCTTATTTCATCAAATTCTTCCATTCTCTTTTTCACTTTCTCCGCCACCTCGCTTTTCATGAGTTTTCTGATTTCCTCTACAATTTCTTTCATATCCACGCTGATGAATAAAAACTTAAATATAATGCTTTTTTAGCAAGATAATGAATCCATTCCTTAATCCTGTATTTGCTGTAAAGGCTATCAAGGAATATGTTACGGGCGTAAATAGAGCATGGAAATTGAAACCGGAGGAACTCAAAAGATATCAGGATAAGGCGCTTAAAAAAACATTGAGATATGCGTATCAGGTGCCTCTCTATCGCAAGAAATTTAAGGAAGCGGGATTACACCCTGATGACATTCATGGTATGGAAGATATTCACAAGATTCCTCTAACAACGAAAGAAGAGTTGATAAAGGGTTTTCCAGACGAAATTATTCCTCCCGGATACAAAAAGGAAAAAGCTTTTCTTGTCGGCACCTCCGGCTCTTCAGGACAGCCAGTAATGATGTACAAAGACATGGAATATCTTACCATAGAAGCGCTGGGTGGTGTAAGGCAACTCAAAACATATGGAATGAGCTGGAGAAAAACAAAGATAACAAATATCGGCGATTTTTCTGTACCAAAAACAAGCGATGAAGAATGCCTCAAAAAGGGCTTGCTGAAAAACCTCTCCACATTTTTCTCCTTAGATAATTATCAGAATTTATATACCGGCGAAGAGGCAAAAAAACTTCTGGAAGAAATGGAAAAATTCCAGCCGGAGTTACTCATCGGCTATACAAGCGTCCTTATGGGAATATCAACGCTTAAAAGAAAGGGGATGGGAGAAAAAGTAAGGCCAAAATATATTATATCGAGTGGGGAGGTGCTTGATGACTATTCAAGGCAATATATTCAGGATGCTTTCAATGCGAGGGTATTCAATCTTTATGCCACCACTGAAGGGGGAACGATAGCGTTCGAATGTTTAAATGGGGGGTTTCACATAAATAGCGACTTCGTTCATGTCGAAATTTTAGATGATGAAGGAGAGGAAGTAGAGGAAGGAAAATTCGGGAATGTTGTCATAACCCGCCTTTATCCAGGAGGCACACCTATCATAAGATACACGGGCTTAAATGATCTCGCCTCCCTTAAAGGAGAATATTGTGATTGCGGAATGAATACGCCGCTGCTCAAAACACTTGAGGGAAGGAAGAAGGATGCCATTATACTGCCAGGAGGCAGAATATTTCCTCCCGCAACCCTCCCCATGCCTCTGGCTGAGGTGGCGAACAAATACAATACCCGCCAGATAAAAAGATTTCAGTTTGTCCAGAGAGCAATAGATGATATCGAGATAAGGATTGAAATAGATGAAGAGGAGAGAGGCAAAAAAGTTAGCGTGGAAAAATTGCTGGAAGAAATAAAGAAGAATTATGAGAAACTGGCGGGAGAGGGAGTTAAAATAGAAGTGAAGGAAGTGGAAGAGGTTGAAAAACCATCTGGCTACATAACTCCTCCGTTGATCATATCAAAAATGGATAAAAAGGCGGTGGAGAAAGCTTTGCTCTAGCTGCCAAGCTCCTCCCACACTCTTTCCTCCTTTTCAACTCTGTAAAGTAAAACCCTTAACATTGAAAAACCAGCAGTGAGAATACGGATATCAAATCTGGAAATAAATCTGAAAATCTCGTGTAAAATATAGGAGGGACGAAAATAAAATTTATTGTATGCTTTTTTCTTCCATTCAAGAAGTTCCTCCCTGCTAAGTAAAGCCAAGCCTCGGGAAGCATCGCTTTCCACTATATACTCGTCATCACCAATTTTTCCAGCCGCCCTCGCTTCTTCCCACAGCTCTGAGCCGGGCATATAATGGAGTATAAAAAATTCAGCCATATCGAGCGGGAGAGAGCAGGCAAATTCTATCGTTGCTTTAATATCCTCTGGCGTTTCCACTGGCGCCCCAAGTATGAAGGTTCCAACTGTGAAGAAGCCTATCCTGCTGCTCAATTCAACAGCTTTTCTTATCTGCTTCAAGGTTATCTCTTTCCTGTAAAAATCGAGTATTTTCTGGCTTCCAGATTCTATACCGAATGATATCATTCTCACACCAGCTCTCCACATCTTTTTATATACTGCTTCATTTGCAGAATCAACCCTTGCCCCATTAACCATGAAAGTTAAATCTATGCCTCTCTCAACAACAGCATCCATTATTTTCTCTACCCTCTTCATATTGGTTGTAAAATTATCATCTACCACAATCACATTTTTGTATCCATCATGGCTGAGCATTTCAATTTCCTTAACGACGTTTTCAGCACTTCTTACCCTATAAGTTTTCATAGATAGCGTATTTCTGCTGCAGAATCTGCATTTTCTCGGGCATCCCCTGCTTGTTAATATTGCTGTATTTTTGCCTTTAAAAAGTTTGAATCCATAGGAATATCCGTAGTCATACTCGGAAACAAGATTATGAGATGGAAACGGGATGCTGTCTATATCCTTTATTATTTCGGTTTTTCTTCCACATTTTATTCTTCCGTCTCCTCTAAAATATATGCCTCTTGCACTCTCCGCCTTCAATTTGCCTTCTAAAACCTTCGTTATGTCCTCAATGCTTCTCTCGCCTTCTCCTTCAGCTGCCATATCCGCCGCCAAATCAGCAAGGCATTTTTGAGGATAAAGCGTCGGGTGAGGACCACCAATAATTATGGGTATAGAACTATCCATCTCTCTGATTTTTTCAATCAACTTTTTTGAATTGTGGAGGGCGAAAGTTGGAACGGTTATTCCAATGGCATCTGATGAATGAATGCTTCTCTCAATCTTTTCCATCGCATTTTCTTCTCCCCTTATATCAATTATCTTTGCTTTGCAACCCAGTTGCGCAAGAACAGATGAGAGATAAAGGAGGCCGAGGGGAGGGGCATATAAAAATTCTTTTTCACCTCCATAAAAAGGATACGTATCTGTTGTGGGGTAAATGAGGAGGAATCGCATATTATAAAACTTGACTTCAGATATAAAAATTGCCAAATGATGATAGCCAACTAATTTTTTAAAAAATTTTATTAAGAGGTTGCAATTCTCCTCTTATGATTAAGATAAGCAAGGGGCTGCTTTCTTTCCTCTCCGGCCTGGGCTTTATGGGGCTTGGCTTTTACATATTTTTCTTTGGCCTTGTTGCCTTCGATTATAAATTGCTTGGCAACTACATCCTCCTATTTTCCATACTAACTGCAATACTTGGTTGCATAGTCGTCTATTTCCTGGCTGTAGCATTCTCATTCACAACACAGCTAAGAATAAATATCGATACCACTCTTGGAGGATTCATCGGGGGAGTGCTCACAATGATTGCAATAATTCTCATGATTCTTTCGTTCAGGGCAGAAAGTCTTGGGTTGATGGAAGGATTGGAATTGGCAGATAAAATACATCCTATCATTACCTTCTTCCTTTCCGCAGCCTGCACAATGCTTTTCATATGGCCTGAAGAGCAAAAAGAAGAGAGATGGTAGTCGTTGTTTATAGATACGGGCATAGAATATCAAGAGATAAGAGAATCACGACACATGTTGCTTTGGTAGCCAGAGCCTTCAATGCGGATGGTATTGTT
>JAGHBD010000009.1 GCA_021161135.1 Thermoplasmata archaeon | reverse complement strand
GACTCGCATGGCTTAGTCGGACTCCCATAGCAGTGGCCTCCGGCAGGATCAACCGGTGTTGGAATACGGTCGCACACCCACCAAGCATTACCACTAGCCAATGCTTCTGCGTCTGTCGGATTTGAGAGAGCCTACCCTCATACGGGTAGTTTTCTCAAATCCCCACCAAATTTAGACCCAAGCGGAATAAGCCCCCTCATAAATCAGGGGCATAGCCGGTGACTTGGGTCACCAAACCCATAATATAGGTGGTGTTTATAAAAATTTTGGTGTGGGTTCTATCTTATGAACAGGAGGGAAAAAGCAGGTTATATAAATATTTTTCGCATGATGGCGGAGAAAGTTGCATCTTATACCTTTCCCAGACCCATTAAACCAGCTATACCTTTCTCCAGATAATAAGGACAGTCTATCTCTTCCATCGGGTTTTCTATTTTTTTCTCCATATTTAATGCCCTTTGGCTCTATACAACGGATGCCATCAAAATTAAGGCAAAATTCACATTGTACCATATTATGAAAAAAATTGCCATATAAACCATTTACCGAGAGCTAGGAATATAAAAAGTAAAATAGTCATCCTCCTTATAAATTCATGAAAACCCTCACCCTCTTCACCCTTCTGATTCTAATAACGTTGCTGGCATCATCCATATCGATAAATGATCACATCTTTCTAAATGTTGATTGTAATAGCGTAGCAGGAAAAATAAAGCCTTTTGCAGAGATAAACTGCGGCCCTCTGCCCATTCGATGGATAAAGGGGGCAGAGCTAACTGAACAATATAAACAGATTGGCATCCATTTCATCAGAACCCATGATTTTTATGGTCCAACAGATATAAGCAGCATTTTCCCTGACTGGAACAGGAGCGCTGATGATCCAGAAAGCTATAATTTCACAGAGAGCGATAAGGTTATAGAATCAATAGCTGCCAATACCTTTGCCGTATTTTACAGGCTTGGCGAAAGCGCAAGCGACAGGGAGGAGCTTCGCCAGCCACCCCCAAACTTTACCAAATGGGCTGAAGTGTGCAAGCATATTGTCATGCATTATAACGATGGCTGGGCAAATGGATATCACTACAACATAACCTATTGGGAGATATGGAACGAACCTGATTTGAGAGGTTTCTGGAATGGAACGGCGGAGCAATACTACAGGCTTTATGAAATAACGGCAAGAACACTTAAGGAATATAATTCTTCCTTAAAGGTGGGAGGGCCTGCTGTGGCGTATATTTTAAACGAAAACTATACAGTTGGCTTTCTTGAATATGTTACCAAAAATAATGTTCCTCTCGATTTCTTTTCATGGCACCTCTACGCCTCTCATCCATCTGAACTATATGAAGCATCTCTCTATGTGAGGCGCATTCTGGATGAATTCGGCTTGTATGACTGCGAAAATATACTTACAGAATGGAACATAAACATTATTTCTCCTCAACGAGACAAGGACAATGCAAAAAACGCTGCCTTCACTGCTTGCTCCCTCATTGCCTTTCAGGATGCCGGGCTGGACTATGCTTTCCGTTATAGAGGGACGCAAGATAATGACTGGCTTGCTCGCCTCCTCGGGCTAGATTTATCCCTCTTTACATATGATGGGAAATTCAAGATGCCAGCCCTTTCATATCTGGCAATGCATTACATGATGGAAACCCCTTTACGCATCTCAATAGCGCCTTATAACATTTCGGAAGGAATTACATATCTTGCTGGAATTTCCAGCGATGGGAGCAACATTTCCTTACTCATTGCTAATTATGAAGGAGGAGAAAAAACATGTGAGATAAATTTTACAAACATTCCCTGGAATGATGGAGTGCTACTCCATTATCTTATTGATGATACCCATCACCTCGAAATCGTGGAAAAGAAAAATGCTGGCAAGAATTTTTCCTACTCCTTTTCTTTGAAGAAAAACAGCGTTCATTTCATCCGCCTTACAAACACGTCTTATTTCCCGCCAGAAGGTCCTGAGCCTGCGAAGATTCCTTTTATACTCCGCCTCCGCTTCCTCGACCCAGTGCTTCGCTTCCTTGCATTCCTCCTGCTGATGGCTGTGTTTGGTTAGCATGCTGCAAAGTTTTTTAAGCCTTCCTGTCATAATAAATGTGGGCAGCAAAATATGGATTCCATATAAGATATGGGATGAACTTCAGTGGTTTGAAAATGCTGCAAAGTTGAGAGAGTTAATAAGGATAAGATATGCCAGCGTGAAAGGAGAAAAGATTTAAAACATGTTTTCATAAAATTATGGCACTCCCATTTTATATCGTTGCCTCCTTTACGACAAGCCCGCTGAAGGGTAATCCTGCAGGCGTGGTTTTAAATGCAGATGCTCTGAGCAATGAAGAAATGCAGAGAATAGCAAGCGAACTACAATGCTCTGAAACAGCCTTTGTTTTTAAAAGCGAAAGAGCCGATTACAAACTTAGATATTTTTCTCCGCTAAAAGAAGTGGATTTATGCGGGCATGCAACCATCGCAACTTTCCATGTAATGATGAGTGAAGGATTGATAAGGGATGGATACTTTAAAGTGGAAACAAAGGCAGGAATAATTGGAATTGAAATAAAGGAAGGCAAGATTTACATGGAGCAGATGAAACCAGTTTTTAAGGAAATACACACGAAAAAGGAAGAAATAGCAAAATCTCTAGGCATAGATGGGCGGGATATTGCTGATTTGCCCATAGAAGCATCCTCAACTGGACTTTTCTCCCTCAATATACCAATAAAAACACTTGATGCAATGAAAAAAATGCAACCAGATTTTGAAAGAATAAAGGAAATATGTCTTGCTGAAGGCGTAGGTGCCTTCTTTCCCTTTACTTTCGAAACCGTAAGGCGGGACTGTTTCATACACGCCAGATGCTTTGCTCCTCTATACGGCATAAATGAGGATCCAGTTACAGGCACTGCAAATGGAGCATGTGCTGCATATCTAAAAAAGCACGATTTACTCAAAAGTAGATGTTACAAGGCGGAGCAAGGTTGTGAGATTGGAAGAGATGGAATTGTATATGTTGAAGTGAATGATAGAATAAAGGTTGGAGGAAATGCCTGCATTGTAATGAAAGGAAGAATCACCGATTAGCTTTTGCCGAGATACTCTGCAACCCTCTTAAAACCCTCTTTTATAACATCGATATTTTCCACATGAGGACCATAACTTATTCTCACTGCTTCCTTTAAACTCTCACCAAATCCCTTGCCAGGAATGAAAAGAACCCCCGTGTTTTTAAGCACTCTCTTCACAAACTCATCTGAGTCCTCTCCAACTTTCATCAATGTATACAATCCACCCTGGGGCACAAGACATGGCATATCAAGATATTCCTTTATTGCCTCAATAGTGAGCTTTGCTGCCTTCCTATAGCCCTCCTTCACCTCTTCAAGATATCTCTTTAAGCTCCCATCCTGCAACGCCCTCTTTACATATGCAAGAAATGCAAACTGATGCATGGTGTCTGGGCACAAAATGCTGCACTGCTGCACCCTTTCCATGGCATCTATTACATCAGGGCTTGCATCCACCCAGCCTAAGCGCCTGCCTAACCCCCGCCCCCATTTGGAATTGCTGTGCACCGCAATCATGTTTGGATAATCGGATGGACTCCAGGAAAAGTAGGAGGGAGGGGTGATGAAGCACTGCGTTTTGTAGGCATAGTCAATGATCATGAAGGAGTTGCCTTCGTAACATATATCTGCTATGGTTTTCACGAATTTATCACCAAATACCTGCGATGAGGGGTTATCTGGTGAAGGGAAAAGAACTATTTTTGGTTTCTCCCTCTCATAAATTTCCTTGAAATCTTCTGCCATTTCCTCCTCGCTTTTATATTCCCATCTTTCCACATCCAAAACACGTTGCCTCACAATTTTTGCATCTCGCAAAGCCATTTTTATCTGTCCCGGATAGTTGGCATAAGTGGGATCGAACAGCAGGATTTTATCTCCAGGATTGGCTAAAGTTATGAACAGATCATGTGTGAGTTGAGTTGATGACTGACCAACTATTATATTTTCAATACCAAGCTTCACTCCAAAAAGCTCCTTTTCCATTTCTGCTATTGCCTCCCTACATTCATCAAAACCCAGTGTAGGGCTATATTTTCCAGCATCATGGAATTTTTCAGCATCTCTGCAAATTTCCTCATATGCTTCCCTAAGCTCTTCTGGCGGATGATGCCCAACCCATCCACCACCATATGAAATAATCTCATCAGGGTTTAATCCCATGTTTATTATGTTCTGCCTGCTCGCCATTTTCATTATCTGGCGGATAGGCGAGGGAGTGGCAACCATCTCTTTTATTAGCTCCGATAATTCCATGGCAGGATATGAAAATATGCCATATAATTTTTTTTACTCGTCGCCACCAAATTTATCAAATTATAAATAACATGCCTTCTTTCCTTGTAGATGAAAAAAGCCCTCGTAATCTCATGGCGCCGCCTTGCGGAGATATGGCACCAGAAGAAATTGCTGGCTTTTCTGATTTTGTATCCTCTGATTTTCATGATTATATTTGGGAGCGTTTTCGGCGGGGAAAACTATGCCATCTCATTTAAAATGGCTATTGTGACAGAGAGTAGCGATGACATGACATCTTTGCTCATCTCAATTTTTCAGGAATATGAGGGTATAGATGTTGCCGTTAAAAGCCCTGGCAATGAGAGTATGGAAGAATTGGCGAAAGAGCTGATCGAAAATGAGGATTTTCTTGCTGTGCTTTTTATTCCTGAAAACTTCTCGCAGGTTATTTTTTCAACAGCAAAAATAACAGTTTTTTATGATGAATCGGCAGATATAAACACGAGGAGCATTGCAATTGGCACTATAGGAGGTATAATTGATGCATTTAGTCAGGAAATTGCAGAAAAGAAAATAGAGATGGCAAAAGAATACGGAAATCTCACTGAGGAAGAGATAAAATACATGGAAAGCATCGCTCGCCCCATAAATTTATCTTTAGTCGGCTATTCCCCTGTTAAGAAAGAGTTGAAGTACATCGATTTTCTGGTGCCGGGATTAATAAGCATGACAATTATGTGGACTGGAGTTACAGGTGTAGCTTCGTCTCTTGTCGAGGATAGGGTTCGTGGTGTGAGGCAGCGTATATTGTCATCGCCGGTATCCAGAATTTCAGTAATTGCTGGAGAATCCATTGGTTATGTAATAATTACGGGCATCCAGATAGTCATTCTTTTGCTTATTGCTGTCCTCGCCTTTAAAATAACTATAGCAGGGGAGATATGGTTGCTGGCGGCGGTGATAATCGTAGGAATGTTATGTATGATAGGCATCGGATTAACAATATCAAGTATTGCAAAAACAGCTGAAGAGGCGTCTCAGCTTGGAATGCTCATAAACTTTCCTATGATGTTTCTCTCGGGCATTTTCTTTCCGATAACACAGGGGTGGATGTATTATGTTTCCAGATTTTTTCCATTGACATATATAAATGAGGCGATGAGAGAAGTAATTTTAAGAGGAGGAGAATTTGGCGATATAGCTGTACCATTTTTCGTCTCTCTAACATTTGCAATCCTAATATTCATCATTGGTGTGGCTCTGCTTATGAGGAGGGAAGAAGAATGAATGCAATATCCATTGAAAATTTAAGGAAGGAATATGATGGTATTGTCGCTGTTGATGGCATTTCTTTCAGCGTCGAGGAAGGAGAAATCTTTGCATTACTTGGCCCCAACGGAGCAGGAAAAACAACAACAGTGAGAATACTCACCTGTCAGATTAAATCAACTGAAGGAACAGCAAAAATATTTGGATATGATGTGAATAAAGATTGCAGCAAGATAAGAAGAATAATAGGAATCATGCCCCAGGAAACCAGCTTGAATGAACTTTTAACGGCGGAGCAAAACATTTTATTTTACGGAATGCTCTATGATTTGCCAGTTAGAGAGATAAAGAAAAGGGGAAAAGAATTGCTGGAGGCAATGGGCTTGTTTCACAGAAAAGATGAACTGGTGAAAAATTTTTCTGGCGGAATGAAACAGCGTCTGAGCCTTATAATAGCTTTGATTCATAAGCCTAAAATTCTTTTCTTGGATGAGCCAACTACAGGCTTGGATCCGCAGGCAAGGAGACATATATGGGAATTTATAAGAGAGATAAATAATGAGGGCACCACAATTTTTCTCACAACCCATTATATGGAAGAGGCTGACTATCTATGCGATAGAGTGGCAATAATGGACAACGGCAAGATAATTGCTCTCGATACTCCAGCAAAGCTCAAAAACATGATGGAGAGGGAAAAGATACTCCAGATTGAGATGGATTATGATGAGGGGGTGATTGAAGCTATAAAAAGTGTGGATGGAGTAAAGCAGATAAGTGATGAGGATGGCATAATAAAAATAATAGTTGAGGATAGGAAAGGTCTTCTCCTTGATATAATAAGAAATATATCTGACAGGAATATAAAATCCATTGCTACAGTTGAGCCAACACTGGAAGACGTTTTTATTGTCCTCACAGGAAAAAGATTGAGGGATTGAACAGTCATATAACGAGTCCAAACTTATAAAAATCGATATCCAATTACAAGTCATGAGATTGGTGAGGCATGGTATCAAAGGACTGGGAATCGTTTTAGTATTGCTTTTTGCTGGTGTTTTTGCAGGCGTAGAAGTGCCGCCTGAAATTAATGTTAATGGTTCCGATGAAGATGTGATGACCTTTACCTTCAATTTCAATGAAAATGATGTGGAATTTGTAAGAAAAGGAGAGTATGTGAGAATTGATTGTGGAGACAATTTCAATTATATAGTGAGAGAAGGATATCCAATGCTCCCCTATAAGGTGGAAGTTATCAAACTGCCATTTGGAACAAAAATAGAGGGGATTGAAATTAAAAATGTTGAAAGTGTAAAAGATAAGATAGATGGCAAAATAATTCCAGCTCCATCGGTTGCTCCAGATTCACTTGGTGAAAGAATTGAAGGAAAGATATATTCTCTTGAGAAACCATATCCATCGAACTGGATTTCTTATCATATTGGGGCGGGGATAGATGGCAAGGAACATGTAATATATCTCGTTCTGCATGTATATCCATTACGCTATACTCCAGCAAAAAATGAGGTGGAATATCTTTCGAGTATTACAGTAGAAATTAATTATCGGATGCCAGAAAAGAGCATGCTGAATAAGGACGAATATGATTTGCTTATCATAGCCCCAGATTCATGGATGGATGAATTGCAGCCATTGAAGGAGCATAAAGAGCAGCATGGAATAAAAACGATAATTGTGGGCTTGGATGAAATATATGGTGGAAAATATTTTGCTGTGCAGGGAAGAGATGATGCCGAGAAGATAAAATACTTCATTAAAAATGCTATCGAGGAGTGGGGCATAGAATATGTAATGCTTGTTGGAGGAAGACAGGGAGGAGTTTTCAAAGAAAGATGGCTCATGCCAGTTCGCTACTCCTATCTTGACGATGGAGGAGAAGCAAAATTCCTCTCCGACTTATACTTTGCTGACATATATAAATATGAAGATGGCGAAATAGTCTTTGAAGACTGGGACAGCAACGGAAACGGCATCTATGGAGAATGGCACATGAGGGGCAAGGATATGCTGGATTTATATCCCGATGTTTATCTTGGCCGCCTTGCGTGCAGAAATGTGTGGGAAGTAAAGATAATGGTTGATAAAATTATTGAATATGAATTGAATGCTTATGGAAGCGAATGGGCGAAAAGATTCGTTGGTATAGCTGGCGATACTTATCCGGGTGAGGATGATCCTTATTTTGAGGGGGAGCTTGCAACAAAGGCAGCTTTTGATTTACTCAATGGCTATGAAGCGAGATTTGTATGGACTTCAACAGGTAACCTTTCAAGTGCGCAGGATATAATTGATGCCATAAGCGAGGGTTGCGGCTTTTTGCATTTCTCTGGACATGGAAATCCAATGAGCTGGGCAAACCACCCGCCACACGACGAAGAAACATGGATAGGAATCGATGTACTTCAATTCTATAAATTCTCGAATAAAGGCATGTATCCGATAACGATAATAGGTGGATGCCACAACAACCAATTTAATGTTAGCGTATTCAACCTCCTCAAACTTAAGCACCTCAAAACAATTTATTACAAATCTGAATGGAGCCCAGAATGCTTCGGATGGTGGCTTGCCCGCAAGATAGGCGGCGGAAGCATAGCTACAGTCGCCAACACAGGTTATGGCTACGGCATACCAGGCGAAGACTGTCTCACTGGCAGAGGAAGATACATGGAAATACACTTCTTCAAGAGTGTTGCAGATGGCAAAGAAACACTTGGAGAAGTTCATGCCTCCGATTTAACCTACTACCTCAATGCATTTCCACCAATGGAGGATAGAATAGATACAAAAATCGTTGAACAGTGGGCACTGCTTGGAGATCCATCGCTTATGATAGGAGGATATCCAGAATAGTATTCTTCACGAGGTTGTTATTCTTACATCCCTGATTAAAGCGTGCGGCGTAAATACAGGATTCTCAACTTCCCACCAGTATATTTGCTTTACCTCTTTCGATAATGCATCAATATTTTTTAGCATCCTTTCCATATTATCACTTATTCTTGCCCCCTTTACCGCCTCCTTTATCTCTCCATTCTTTACATAAAATGCTGCATCCCTTGCAATTGTCGAAAAATCCCCGCTCCTGTAATTGTGGAAACGTGTATACCACACATTCGTTATAAGCAATCCCTCCTTAATTTCCTCAATTATCTCCTCCACATTATATCTGCCTTTCTTAACGATGGTATTCCATGGGTGTGGAGATATTATGCCAGCATTTGCTGTTGTCGCCACCCCATGCATTTTGGCTGTCGTGCTATTATGGAGATAACTTTTAAGCACTCCTTTCTCCACAATCGCTGTTTCTCCCGTCGCCACTCCCTCATCATCAAATTTTACTGAAAAAATGCCATCCTCCGTCACCCCGCTGTCATAAATGCTTATTTCCTCGCTCGCCACCTGCTGCCCCATTTTCCCAGCAAGAAATGAATAGCCAGCATCAACGGCAAATGCAGATGAGAAAAGGGCAAAATAGTGCATTAGGTTGGCGAAGGCAAGCGGGGATAGAATAACATCATATTTTCCCTCCCTTACTCTTTTTGCATTCCTGCTCTGTGAAGCCATCTCACCTGCCTTTTCTACACTTTTTATATCTATGCCATTATGCCTGCGGGAACAGCTTACCGCATGCCCAGATGCCATTTCATTGAAAATTCGCATTGATAGATATATCATGCTATTTTTGTCTTCAGCTTCGACAAATGGAGTATATATTTTTGTCTTTTCGAGTTCGCTGAAAATTACGCCTGCTACCTCTTCCCCATGTTGCAACGATACATTTATTGCTTCCTCCGCCAAATCAAGTAATTTTTCATCATCTATGACATTTTCATCAAAATATTTTCTATCTATATAATTGCCACCTTCTCCAAGTTCAAAAGGTGTTGAAGGAAGCATCTTTATCATTTTCTCTGCTTTTTCAATTGCCTTCTTTAATTTTCTCTCATCAGGATTTTCAACAACAAGAGTTGCGAGTTTTCCATCCTTATAAAGATATAGATGCATCTCTTTTGTTTTCCATTCTTTTAAAACCCCTGCTCTGCTGTTATATATTCTTATTTGCTTACTTATCGCCTCTTTTTCTATTGCCACATATTTATCGAATTTTTTAAGGGCGGCAATCATTTTATCGCCACATCTCGCAACCT
>JAGHBD010000022.1 GCA_021161135.1 Thermoplasmata archaeon | reverse complement strand
TAGAATTGTAACTGTGTATACCGATAATAGCCCACCACGATTGGAAAATATAAAAGCAAATCCAAATGTGCAGTTGATAAATAATAGAGTAAACATAACATGTGAAGTATTTGATATCCTAGGAGTTGCTAATGTTACACTGCATATTTTCTATCCATATGGAGAAAATATTAATGTTACTATGCTAAGATATAATGATACGAGCTATTACTATAACCAAACATATGCAATTGCGGGAAATTATGATTACTTTATTACTGCAGAAGATTTTCTTGGCAATGAAAACACGTCTTCTACATATTCATTCAGGGTCAATATTCCCCCTGTAGCAAACTTCACATTTGAACCATCAAATCCAACCACCGCAGATACAATTTACTTCAACAGCACATCCACAGACAGTGATGGCTACATTG
Source organism: Thermoplasmata archaeon (assembly GCA_021161135.1). Classification (GTDB taxonomy): domain Archaea; phylum Thermoplasmatota; class E2; order UBA202; family JdFR-43; genus JdFR-43. Next base: position 9,349 of record JAGHBD010000022.1, on the reverse strand, counting down.
TGAACTGGATATGGGATATGGGTGATGGAACTATCCTATATGGTGAAAAAGTTACGTACAGCTATGCAGATGATGGAACATATTTAGTTACCTTAACTGTAACAGATGATGATGGAGCTACGGATAGTATAACAAAACAGATTGTTGTTTTACCTGTTCCTCCAACAACATCCTGCAGTGTTTATGGTGATGAAGGAGAACATGGATGGTATTTGAGCGAGGTTACAATAGTCCTTAATGCAAGTGATGATAGAGGGGTGAAAGCAACTTACTATAAAGTTGATGGAGGGGCATGGCATTTATATGAAAACCCATTTACCATTTCCAGCAGCGGTGTGCATACCATTTCCTTTTATAGTATAGATGTAACTGATTGTGCAGAAGCAGTAAAAACAAAAACTGTAAAGATAGATAAAACAGTGCCATGGACAGAGATAATTGTAAGAGGAAATGAAATTAATGGATGGTATAGTGGCAATGTTATAATTGGTTTTGTTGGACACGACACATTTTCTGGAGTGGATAAAATAATGTATCGATTGGACAATGAAACATGGAGAGAATATGGAACAGCTATGGAGATATTGCAAGAAGGAGAGCATGTATTAGAATATTATGCAATAGATAGAGCTGGAAATTCAGAGGAAATAAAAACATTTGAATTCAGGATAGACAGAATGCCACCCAATATAAATCTTCTCTATCCTTCTGGAGAAGAAATACTTAATGGGACAATAGATATAAGATGGGAAGCAATAGATGAGAGCAAGATAAGCATTGATTTATATTATAGCAATGATGGCGGTGAGACATGGCATTTAATTGCAGCAAACGAGGAAAATGATGGAGTTTATGAGTGGGATACGACAGGCGTGGAGGATGGAATGAATTATAAAATAAAGGTTGTTACAAGAGATATTGTAGGACATACAGGAGCAGATTCAACTGGGAAATTTACCATCTACAATAACTTCCTCACAGCGAGCATTGATAAGCCGAGGGATGGTTACCTCTATATAAACGATAGAGAAATAATACCATTACCAGGCAAAATTACAGTTATAATAGGGAAAATATCTATAGTTGCCAGCATACAGTGTGGATTACTTGACCGTGTGGAGTTTTACATTGATAACGAATTAAAGGAAACAAAATACCAACCACCATATGAATGGGAATGGAATGAATTTGCCATGGGCTATCACCAAATAAAAATAGTTGCATATGACCTCATAGGAAACAGGGTGGAAGATGAAAAATCGGTACTAGCGATTATCTTCTAGCCTTCCCCAAAACTTTTCCTAAATTTTTTATATTCCTCTCTTATTCCTCCTCATGAAGCTGAATCCGGCTCCTCTGGGCTTGGCTGCATTTGCTTTGACAACTTTTGTACTATCCTTGGCAAATCTCGAAATTATAGATGGCAGCATTGCCATACCGCTCGCCTTTTTCTACGGCGGCATGGCGCAATTTGCGGCGGGAATGTGGGCATTTAAGGCGGAGAATAACTTTGCGGGGGCGGCTTTTTCATCATATGGCGCCTTCTGGCTTGCTTTTGGTATTATGGAAGTTTTTGCCGCAAATGGGCTATTTACCTTTGGTTCGAAAGAAATAGGGGCAATGCTCATTGCGTGGGGCATATTCACATTTTACATGTGGATTCCATCAATGAAAATAGGGAAGGTTCTATCTTTCGTATTCCTCACGCTATGGCTCACTTTCTTTGCCTTGGGCTTTGCAAGCTGGTTTGATGCAAGTCATAAAATAGGAGGAGGCATTGGTTTGATCTGCGCCTTACTTGCATGGTATGTTTCAGCAGCAGAGCTAATAAATGAGACGTATGGCAAAAAATTGCCGCTATAAAGCCCCCCGTATCCTCTCCATTATTTCTTCTTTCGCAACATAGCCTATTATCCTGTCCCTTTCCTCTCCATTCACAAAAATTATTAAAGTTGGAATGCTCCTTATTCCATAATATTGCGCCAATTCCATATTCTCATCAACATTTACCTTTCCAAAAGAAACATTGCCCATCTCTTTTTCCACTTCTTTCAATATGGGCTCGAGAGCTATACATGGTGAGCACCATGGAGCCCAGAAGTCAATTACAGCTATTTTATTTCCCCTTAAAAATTCCTGAAAATTATTGCTATTTAATTCTATCATCCAGATTAGAATGCAGAAGGAGTATAAAAGTATTTTAATCGCTTCCTTTTCCACAAAGCATGAAAATGAAAGCGAGATGTGCCCCATGCCTTCTCAACAGAGTCCTGTTTGAGAGCAAATTGGTTACAAAAGATGATGAAAAACTATCTGACATAATGCACAAAGTTCTTGTAAAAATGGCGGAGATATACAGCAGCAGGAAAAGCTCGGCGGAGATTGCAACACAAATACATGGCTATGCTTACCAGCTACTCAAGAACAATGATCCATACAAGGAGCTTAAAGAGAGGAGTAACGAAATAGCTCTTAAGCTCATGCCTAAGGTTAAGGAAATAGTTGAAAAAAGCGATGATGAACTTAAGGCGGCGATACTCTGCTCTATAGCTGCAAACTCAATAGATTTTGGGATAGCAGGCAGCGCATCCTCGCCAGAAGAAATGGCAGCAAAGTTTGAGGATTATGTGGCACAGGGTTTTGGGCACGATGATGTGGATGAAATGAGGAAGTATTTTGAAGGCGAGATTCTGTACTTCACAGATAACTGCGGTGAGGTTGTTTTTGATAAACTGGTATGCGAGATAATAAAGAAGGAGTATGACGTGCATCTCACCCTTGTATGCAAAAAATATCCAATACTAACGGATGCAACATATGAAGATGTGAAGAAACTCGGTTTTGAAGATGTTGTGGATGAAATTATCACTACAGGAAAATTTGCTGTGGGCGTTGATTTCAATGGCCTTTCCGAAAAATTAAAGGATAAATTGCAGAAAGCTAATCTCATCATCTGCAAGGGAATGGCAAATTATGAAGCATTTTCAGAGACCCGCTACAGGCCAATTGCATATTTAATGAGGATAAAATGCGATAGCATTGCCGAGGACATTGGGCTGCCCGCAGGAATAAACGTTGCAAAATTATACAGATAAAGATGCACATCTTCCATATTCACTCGCCTCTTGCCACAGCAAAATAGATAGATGTTGCAATCAGGGCGGCGATGGCGGATGGTGAGAATGGCAGATAGAGAGCAATAAAAAGGGCAGCGAAGCTTGCCAGCAGGGCTATTACGCCTGCCATAACAAAAACTCCTGCCACGCTCCCTGCTTTTCTGTTGGCTGCCGCTGCCGGGGCGATGAGCATAGCATATACCAATATAGCCCCCACAGCCTTCATTATTACAACTGTTGAAATTGAAATTAGGGAAAGGAGTAGGTAGTTGAGTTGCCTTGCCTTTATTCCCTGAGCCATTGCACCTTCGAGATCAAATGATATGAAGAGAAATTCTCGGGCAAATAAGATGAATAAAATCAGTGTAATGGAGGTGACGATTGCCATGAGGAATATATCATTATTTGTAAGGAGAAGAAGGTCGCCGAAAAGATAGCCCCATACCCTTGCTGCTTGCTCTCTTATGAGGGAGATGAAAAGTACGGCGAGAGCCATTGAAAAGGCAAAAGATATACCTATTGCGATATTCGCTTGCCTTGCCTTTGCTGCATAAATGGCGACGAAAACAGCAAAAATTGCAGCGCCAAAAAAAGGATTTATGTCAAGGTAGGATTCGAAGGCAATGCTCATCGCCGCCCCAGCCAAGGCGGCGTGAGCAGAGCCAGCAACAAGGAATGGCACATTCTTAAATATTGTGAAAGAACCGGCTATGGATGCATTGATGGAAACAAGTAATATTGCTATGATTGCACGAATTAAAAACTCATCCAGCATGCTCATCGCCTATAAGCGGGTGGCAATATCCTTCCTCACAAACAATCATCTGGACATCTGTTCCATATGCCTTCCTAAGATTTTCCTGATTGAGTACTTCTTTTGGAGTGCCAAAGGCTATCGCTTTTTTATTCAGCAGCAGTATCTCATCAATTTCATGAAGGATGGGATTGATGTTATGGACGACGGCAACAATCGCTGTTCCTTCCTCTCTCTTTTTCTTAAGCACTTCCACCATTTTCTCCCTGCTTGGCAAATCAACGGCATTGAAGGGTTCATCAAGAATAATCATTTTTGGATTTTTCGCCAGTGCTCTTGCAAATAAAACTCGCTGCTGCTGCCCCTGGCTGAGGGAAGAAAACTTTTCGTTCCATAGATGTAAGGAATCGATTTCCTCCAGCGCCTCCTTTGCCCTTTCTATATCTTCCTTGCTGTAAAATTTCTTGGCAGCGATTCCCATGAGGACGATATCTTTTACTTGTATGGGAATATGCTTCGCTATCGCATCTCTTTGGGGCATGTAGCCTATTAAATGCCTCGCTTCCTTTGGCGACATACCAAAAACCTTTATTTCTCCTTTTTGCTGCTCGAGCAAACCCATTATAAGTTTAATGAGGGTGGTTTTCCCTGAGCCATTTGGCCCCATTATAGCCAGGAAGGCATCGCCACTACTAAATGTAACATTTTCCAAAGCAACCTTGCCATTATATGAATAGCTAACATTCCTTACTTCAATCATTCTATCCTCCAGCATTTATATAGCAGGAAAGTTTCCACCGCCACAAGTAATGCAAGTGTAATTGATAGATAAATTGCCAATAAATTATGTTTTTCAACCACCTTCTCTCCTCCTGCGGAAAGCATTTGCACAGCATTGTAATAGAAAAGAGAGGTATAGCTGCCTCCACCTTCTGCAAATTTTACATATACGATGCTTGCATTTGTTTCCATAGCAAGTTGCCTTGCAACCTCGCCAGCCTTCGCATTTTTAAGGAATTCAGGCACAACAATCGCCACATATTCTCCTTTCCTCAACTTCTCCTTTATTTCCTCCATTTCCCCTGCATTTAAAAGAGATGTTCCTTCAGCAAACATTATTTTATCTGCCTCCATACCAACATTCCTGCCTATATAGCATACGCCTGGCACAGCAGCAACAAATTTTTTACCCTTCAAATTTTTTTGTTCCGCAACATCATTTGCCATTCTCCATGCCTCCTTCATCCTTTCTTCAAAATTTTTGAGAGAGGCATTGAAATATTCTGCCTTCTCTGGCTCAATTTCAGCGAGTTTTTCAGCTATTGCTCTCGCTATCGATATGCTGTTATTAGCGTAAAGCCAGTAGCCGTGTGGATTTTTTTCAATGCCATCAAAATCAAAAAGTTCCACGCCTTCGTAATCATTAAAATCGAGATATTCCTTATCATAACTCTCCTTTATATTTCTCTCATATGAAAGAAGGGCGGAATTTGCAAGTATTATCAGATCAGCTTCCTTTATTTCATCAACAACTTCCTTGGTTACAGAAAAGCTGTGAGGATCCGCACCTGGTGGCAAAATAACGGATATATTTACATCGTTACCCCCTATTTCCTTGGCAATAGCCCCAAAATCCGCTATGGATACAACTACATTTATTCCCGCGGCAGATGGAAGTAGTATAAACCATATCAACAACAGCAGTATCGCTCTCATTTTGGTATTTCATTGCCACACGGGCAGCATTCGTAATTGTATTTTTCCTCAATCATTTCTATTAGCTCATCTCCTGCATATGCATCTATTTTATCTGCCTCCATACATGCTTTTTCTGGGGAGAGAGAAAATATGGTGGCAAGAAAACTTTCGAGCAGGCGGTGTTTTCTCATTATCTTTCTCGCCTCTTCCATTCCCCTTTCATTCAAAACAAAACCTTTTCTTTCTATATATCTTCCATATCCCATTCTTTCCATGTTTTTCAGCATGTGGTGGGCTGTTGATTTACTTACACCTATAGCTCTCGCCAGATAGGTTGGCCCAACAACAGGCATTCCATTCTCATGGGCCCTGTATATCTCTTTCATATAGCGATGCATGTTTTATCCCTCTAACTTTGTTATATAGTTAGAACTTATAAAAGTTGCTATGGCTTCAGCAAAATTTTAAATCTTCTTGTCATTATACTCACATGAAAAGTCTGGCAATTCTGGTTGTAATGGCGTTTTTGTTCAGCGGAATTATTGCAGGTGTTGACGTAAATGAGCCAAAATATTTTGATGAAAATAAAAAAGAGGTAACGGCAAGCGAAGAGGCTTACGATTTACTCATAATATGTCCGCAGCAATTCTATGATGCTCTCATTCCTTTCCAGTGGCATAAAGAGCAGTATGGAGTAAAGACAATAATTGTAACACTCGATGAGATATATGGTAGCAAATATTTCCCATGCCAAGGAAGAGATGATGCAGAGAAGGTAAAATACTTCATAAAGGATGCCTACGATAACTGGCACATCAAATATGTGCTGCTTGCTGGCGGGAGGAAACCTGGCTTAAAGGAGGAGTGGTGGGTGCCCGTAAGATATGTTTATCTCGATGACAAAAGCAACTGGGAGAGACGTTACCTAAGCGATTTGTATTTTGCCGATATATATGATAGCGATGGCAAGTTTTCGTCATGGGATACAAACGGCAACGGCATCTATGGAGAGTGGAAAGGTAATAAGGCGGAGGATGCCCCAATAGATTTAATTCCAGATGTGTATGTTGGTAGATGGGCGGCTCGCAATGCCTTTGAGATAGAGGTGGTTGTTTCAAAAACAATAGAGTATGAAACCACCGCTTATGGGGCGGATTGGTTCAAAAGGTTTGTTTGCATAGCTGGAGATACATATCCGGAAGTGCTTAACCCGGCATGGAAAGGTTATGAGGGCGAGGAGGGAACGCAGCGCGCTATAGACTGGATGCCGGGCTTTGAGGCGATAAAATTATGGACATCGTTGGGCACATTTACAGGGCCGGAGGATGTTATCGAAGCCATAAGCCAGGGATGTGGTTTTGTTTTCTTCGACGGCCATGGCAGTCCAATGAGCTGGGCAACACATGCTCCAAATAGCACGGAATGGGTAGACGGCTTAACTGTGTGGCAAATGCCGAAATTAAAAAACGATGGAATGTATCCAGTATGTGTTGTAGGAGGATGCCACAACAGCCAGTTTAACATTTCCGTGTTCAACCTTCTAAAAATCTATCAGGGATTTGATAAATGGATCGAATATATCTGGAAGGGAGAAACTGCGCCCGCCTGCTGGAGCTGGTGGATGACAAAGAAGGTGGATGGAGGGAGCGTCGCCACGCTTGGATATTCGGGCTTGGGATATACAAAGGAGGATAAAAATTTCACTGGAGAAGCTTCAGAATGGCTCGACACACACTTCTTCTGGGAATATGGAATGAATGGAACAGATGTGCTTGGCGAAATATGGGGTAAAGTAATAACGGGATATCTCAAGACATACCCAATTGACTGGAATAGCCCTGCAGGAAGCTTCACATGCCTTGATGCAAAAACAGCTCAGGAGTGGATTCTGCTCGGCGACCCAAGTTTAAAAATAGGAGGATATCCGAGTTAGGCAAACTTTATCTTTTCCTCCTCTTTTTCTTTCATGTTCCATAAGGGTGTTATTGAATTGAATACGAAAGGGGAGATGGACATTATAGACATAACTCATGATGTGCAGGAGATTGTTGAAGAAAGTGGAATAGAAAATGGCATAGCGCTAATATTTTGCCCTGGTTCAACAGGAGCAATAACCACAATAGAGTATGAAGATGGTTTGTTATATGATTTGCCTCAAGCCTTGGAAAAAATAGCGCCAAAAAATGCATATTACAGGCATGAGGAAAAATGGCATGATGGCAATGGTCATAGTCATGTGAGGGCAAGTATAATAGGGCCCAGCCTTACTGTGCCAATAGAAAATCGACGCCTTATACTTGGAACATGGCAACAAATTGTGTTTGTTGAATGCGATGTAAGGGCGAGGAGGCGGAAAATCATTGTTCATATTGTGGGATAAGATGCAATAGAAAGCCACCGCCTATTTTTTCCATCCCTTTTATTTCAAATTTTATCACGTCTTCTTCTTTTCTTGCTCCCTCTCCTCCAGCTACGCCTGGTGCGTTGCCACCTATTATTATTGGGGCAAAGAATATGAAGATTTCATCTACAAGCTTATTTTTCAAAAATTCCCATATAACCGTCGAACCTCCTTCAACGAGTAATTTTTTTATCCCTCTTTTATGCAAAATCTCCATGAGTTTTTTTAAATCGACTTTATCATTTCCGCATTTTATAACTTCCACATGCCCTTCTTTAAATTCCTTGCATGTTGTAACGATGAGTGTTTTTGCATAAGGCTTCATCACCTCAGCATTTTTAGGTGTGCGAAACTTGCTGTCCAATACTATCCTCAGTGGCTGCCTTGCCTTGCCAACATATTTTTCTTTCACTGTTAGCTTAGGATCGTCAGCAAGCACTGTTTCTATTCCAACTAAAATGGCATCGCATTCATTCCTTAGCTTATGAACTCTTGCCATATCCTCCTCACTGGATATTTTCAATGGTTTTTTCCCAACCAGTGCAATTTTGCCATCGATAGAAGAAGCGCAATTTATGATGACATAGGGCTTTTTCATTTTACCATTGCTTCAGCCATCTCCGCTAAAACTTTTTCTTTATCCTTCGCTTTTACTACTCCGCTCGCCACCAATATACCTTCTGCCCCAAGCTCGATTGCTTTAGCAACATCTTCGCCGCTTTTTATTCCAGCACCACACAGCACCTTCACCTTTTCATTTATTTTTTTCACAGCTTCGACGCTCTCGCTAACCACTTCTGGCTTTGCTTTCGTCACAGAAATATCTCCTCCTATGAGTTCAGGTGGTTCAATGGCTACGTATTCTGGCATGAAGCAGGCAACAGCCCTCGCAACTTCAACAACGGATGCACATATCACTCTTTTCAATCCAACCTCAGCTGCTATTTTAGCAGCAGCAAAAATATCTTCAACCTTTATTCTATGCTCCGAATGATTTATTAGTGTGCCTCTCGCTCCAGCCTCTTTAACTGCGTGAGGCAAAATCCAGCCAGTGTAACTTCCGTATTCTATGGCATCAATGTGCTGCGAAAATACATCTATTTCCACTTCATTTGCTACCCTATAAACATCGCATGGCTGCACTGCTATAGCCATTTCTACGCCATATTCCCTGCCAATTTTCTCCATAATTTTGGCAAGTTCAACAGCATTCTTTCCAATGCCTTCCCAATATGCTTTTGTATTGACAACAATGATACCCATGATTTGAAAAGTGTTGCATGTTAAATTATTTTTGTAATTTAAAAAAATAACAATATCTCTCAAACAGGGTATCCTCTAACAAGCAAATATTTTTATGGTTTTTAAAATATAATATGC
>JAGHBD010000105.1 GCA_021161135.1 Thermoplasmata archaeon | reverse complement strand
TGAAAATATATCATCCAAAGGAGATACTGGAAGCGCCTACAACTGTAATACTCTTTGAAAAAAATGGCACCATATACTGGTATGCTTTTTCTGGAGAAGCAAATGGAAAGGGGGGAAGACCTGATATTAATGGATTGATAAATATTCTTGAAAAGGCGAAGGAGGAAAAATATGGTGGTGTGTAATTTAAACTGTCCATCCTGCCCCCTGGCATATATATGCATTCCTCTTGCAATAGGAGCAGCCATCGCATTTAAAAGATATAAGGGAAAATTGCAGAAGAGAAGATTTGCTTCGCAACTCGGATTTCTATTTATAAGCAATGCAGCCTTCATTTTTGGAGCAACTGGCTTGATTTACACATACTTTTACTGCTGGGAAAGCCCATTCGCTCTGATGGCATGCCCCATTGGCGTGATTGAACACGCCTTTGCCGATAGAACATGGTATCTCCTTCCATATCTTATCGGCTTTATTGCATTTGTGAGTATTATATTTGGCAGGGCTGCGTGCGGATGGGCGTGCCCCATTGGCTTTTTGCAAGATATAGTGAAGGGAAGGAAAGTAGAGAAAAGGAAGGAGATAGATAAAAAACTCAGGATGATGAAATATCCAATTCTGATTGCCATTCCAATAGCAAGCTATATCACAAGGGCTCTCGCCTACACAGATATATGTCCAATTGGCGGATTAACGGCGACGCTTCCCCATCTTGCCATCGACCCCTATGGCTATACCTTCACATTCTTTTTCTACCCAAAGATGATAAATGTTGCGGGCTTTTTCATCCTCATAGCCTTTATTACGAGAGGATGGTGTCGCCATCTCTGCCCTGTGGGAGCAATGATGGCACAGTTCAATAAAGTGAGTGTGTTACAGATTAAATTTTATGAGGAGGAGTGCATAAAATGCTACAGATGTGCTGCTGTCTGTCCAATGCAGATAAATATGCCATATGAGAATCAAAGCGGAGAATGTATAAGATGTGGAAAATGCATCGATGCATGCCCAAAGAACGCTCTCGAGTTCAAATTCACATGGCAATAAGAAAGTTTAGATATGAGGATCTGGAGGAAGTGGCAGAAATAGCTTCTCATTCGCTCCAAGAAAAATATACCTTAGATTTTTTCTTATATCTGTGGCAGATTAGCCCAGATGGCTTTCTCGTGGCTGAGAAAAATGGGAAGGTGGTGGGCTTTATCATAGCATTGCAGCCATGCAGCGAGGAATTGCGTATTTTAATGCTGGCTGTAGATAAAAATTTTAGAAGACAGGGTATTGGAAGCTCTCTCCTCAAAGAGCTCCTCCTCAGATTTCCTGCGAGAAGAATTTATCTTGAGGTTAGGACAGGTAACAGAGAAGCCATAAAGTTCTATGAAAAACATGGTTTTAGAATAAAGGAGAAGATTGAAAATTTTTATACAGATGACTCGCCTGCTTTCCTCATGGAAAAAGTACTATTTTAATTTTCTTCTGATGATGATAAGGAATGCTATGAGCACAGCGATTAATGAAAACGATGGTGTTTCATTTGTTTCGATTTCTCTCTCTATCTCCTTCAACGTCGAGAAATGAAGGGAAAAATTATTTTTCAGAGGCAATCCAAGAATATCGACAGCTTCTCCAGAAATGTTAATGTAATATGTCTTTCCATAATCAAGCTCTAAGGATATTACCATGACACTGCCATTCCATCCTACATCATAATTGCACTGCGGAGTGATGCTCATATTTTTTTCCACACTTTCCCGATTCATTTCATGGGAAAAATGTATTTCCAACACACTATGCAAATCAACGTTTTTCTCCCCATCCTCTATGTTAGTATATATAATCTGTGGATACTTTATAGATACATTAAAAGAAAAGTTGCTTTCCATACCATTACCATATTTATCCTCCATGTATTTTGTGACTGTAATTGTATAGTCTCCTGGCTCTATTTCAAGGAATTTTATCACAAGGGTCGTATCATTATCTTCCCATTCATAGGTATATCGAACCCATGGGTTTATTTCCAATCCTTTGTGTATGAAAGTATTCATTGGTTCAGAAAACTTTATTCTTATTTCCCCGAGATACCCCCCATTAAAGGGTTCAAAGGATGTAACAGAAGGGGGCGTGGTATCTTCAGAGGATGTTTCGAAAGAAAAACTGTATTCTTTCATTTCCTGCCCGCTGGTGCGGCGGGCGTTTTTTATGGTTACGGTGTATAATGTTTCATAAGAAAGTTCATAGGGGTGGATTATTATTTCGTTGCTATCACGCCATTCAATGGTGTATTGTATCGATGGCTTTATTTCTATTCCTTTTTCAACAGATTGCTTATCCATTTCGTGAGAAAACTTTATTCTTATTGTTGTATATACGGGCACATTTCTGGCATTGTTTTTGGGATAATGCTCAACAATGTATGGAGGAGAGGTATCAACAATAAATTTCCAGCTTATTTCCGTTATCTGGCCTACGTTATCCTTACCACGTAGCAGAAATTCATACTCGCCATCTGGTAGATTTGTGTAGTTAGCAAACGTGATGCTACTCCATTCATGCCACGTCGTCTCATAACCCTTTAGCATATATGAAAAGAGAACATCGCCAAAATCATCTTCACCATACCACTTAAAACTCACATTTCTGTAACCAACAACACTTTTGGGCTTTTCAGTGAAATAAAGCGTTGGCGGCTCATCAGCGGCTGGCTTTGCTCCGCTGCATGCATCAACGAAATGGGCAGTGAATGGGCGATTGTTATTTGGCGGATCAGAATATCTTGTTACTCCCTGCTTATTAAAAACCACTGCTATTGCCATAATATTGTCCTTGCTTATCTCATATCCTTTTTCCCCACCATCCCATATTACTTCCTTCTTCATTTCCTCATTTGCTTCTAAAGAAATCTCTTCATTTATTGCATAATCGAGGAAACCAAAATGATATGGTCTTCCTTCATTATCCTTCCATCTCGACTTTGGCTCAACAATATAAACGCGGAGGGTGCCATCATATTTATCATTGCCTGTATTCTCAACAGCAACTCTCACCTCTATCCTATTTTCTCCGAGCCATCTTATGGAAAGAGAAAGCCTTATTTTTGCTCTCTCCCTTTCAAGACAACTTTTTATGGCATTTTCAAAATTTTCCTTTGCCTGTTTCCCAAAAACCACTTCATAGCCGCCGTCAAAAAAGGTTGTTGGATAACCGTAGAGATTATAATCGGTAGCCCTCTCGGCAGCAAGCTCATTTTTATCTGCAACCATAGCAACATAATAAAAAGGATAGTCGCCGGAGGCATAAATTTCATGGAGTATATCTGCCACTGCTGGACAAGCATGACATGTTGTTGATGTAAGCTCTTCAGCAAAAACTGCTCCTTTCACCTCTGAGGCAATAAAAAATAGAATTGGAATAAGGAAGAGGATTGCAAGATACTTTTTCATATCAAGGCAATTATTTTCTGGATTTAATCTTTACTAACATTGCAACCGCAACTATTGCTGAAACCACTGCTATCATTTCAAAGCCGGGTGTTTTTCCTTCTTTCTTCACTTCAATTTCTTTTTCCATGTAAATTTTGCTTCCATTTACATTTATTGTAACATTCACCTCTATCTTGCCCTCCTTAACTTGCTCTCCGTCAATGACAAATTTCCATAGATTGTCGCTGACTTTTTCCATCGTAGCCGGGAAACATGCTTCACCTATGCAGTACTGTATTGCCACGCTGCTTACATTTCCCTCAATTTCTGCATATACGGTGATGTCATCTCCCGGCTTTGGCTCGGCGGGCTCCCAGTACACATTTTTTATCTCTGCTGCATATGAAAAGGAAAACATTAAAATAATGAGGAGAGGAAGAAATTTTTTCATATTCTCACCTTGTAAAGGGTTATTCCATCTGTATATTCATTCCACTCCGCGTCATATCCTCTGACATAAAGCTCTATAAAGCCCTCATCTCTTATTTCTGTATCATCAAAGTCGGTATTCCATTCCCATTCAAATGGCGGCGAAGTATCAACATGCACTATTTCCCTCCCACAATTGCAGGCAAGCTGCAGCATGAACTCCACCCGCTTTATTTTATCATCTGCTTTCACCTTTACAGTTATATCGCCTATGACTATTTGCCCCAAAATTGGCATTACTTTTATGCCAAATATGTATATGCCAAATCTCGGCTTGGAAATTCTGAAATCACTGGCAAGTGGCAAATTCAGTGGCATTTTCACCTGCAAAGTAGCTGGTTCGCTTTTTGCTCCATGCTCATCTGTTGCTGTAACTGTTATGACATATGTGCCCTTCTCTTGCCATGTATGACTTGCCTGGACACTCTCGCCCGAATTCACCATATCTGTGCAGAATTCATTTCCATCTCCCCAGTCAAAGCAGTAGTATATTTTATCTCCATCTGGATCTGTTGATGTTGCTGTGTAAGTATAGCTCTTTCCTGCTTCTCCTTCTGTAGGTCCCTGTAATGTTGGCTTGGATGGAGGATTATTGTTGTTTGCCTCAATACTTGCTGGCAGAGTTATTGCCAGCATGATTGCAATAAATATGGGCAACATCTTCTTCATTTATAACCACCAATCCAAAATTGCTTTATCCTATTAAAACTTAACTATTGTTAAACACATACTGCCATTAAAAAACATTATTTAACAGCTATGCATTTATGCCCATGAAAACGGCACTGTATGAATTGCATGAGAAGTTAGGAGCAACTTTTACCAATTTCATGGGCTATGAAATGCCTCTCCGCTATACTTCTGTTCAGGAAGAGCACTTAAATGTGCGCCACAACGTGGGTATATTTGATGTGAGTCACATGGGCAACATTTTTGTTAGGGGCAATGATGCAGAGAAATTTATAAGCAGGATTACCGTTGAAAGGGCAGAAAAGATAAAGGAAGGAATGGGACAATATACTGTGCTTTTAGATGAAAAAGGCAATATAATTGATGATGAAGTCTTTCTTCATATAGGCAAAAATGAATATCTATTTATACCAAATGCTGGAATGCATGAAAGGATAGCTGCATGGATGAAGGAAAATGCCGCTGGAAACGTGGAAATAGAGGATGTGAGCAATGATTATTCCATAATTGCTATTCAGGGTCCAAAATGTGTGGAAACATTGCAGGAAATCCTGAATTTTGATTTATCAGGCATAAAATTTTTTGGTTGCAGCGAAATCTCAAGGGAGGATTTCGATATTAGCTTCGAGGGCGAGAGATGCATAATATCAAGGACGGGCTACACAGGCGAAAAAGGCTATGAAATGTATATTTATCCAGCGGAAGCAGCAATAAGCATATTTGAGGAGTTACTGGAAAGAGGAAAAAAATACAATGCCATGCCTGTCGGCCTCGCAGCCCGTGACACACTTCGCCTTGAAAAAGGTTTTATGCTGGCGTGCAATGAATTTGAGGGCGGGAGAAATCCTATAGAGGGGGGGCTGGAATGGATTATTGACTGGGAGCATGACTTTATTGGCAAGGAAGCGTTGTTGGAGTTTAAAAAGAGAGGAGAGTATGAAAAAATAACTTTCCTTGAGTGCATCGATGCAGGAATACCAAGGCAGCATGATAGCATATTTATCCACGAGGAGAAAATAGGCGTTATTACATCTGGCAATTTTTCGCCGTGCTTGAGAAAGGGTATCGCTCTCGGCTATATTAGCACAAAATACAGGAAAGAGGGAAATGAGGTTATTATAAAAGGAAGGAAAGATATAAGAGCAAAGATTATTAAGGGTCCCTTTGTTAAAAAGGGAGAATGCTGAAAAGAAAAATATTCACTGTAAGCGAAATAAGCAGTCATATAAAAGAAATTATCGAAAAAGAAGAGCTGACGAACATATGGATTGAGGGAGAAATATCAAATTTCAGGCAGGCGATCGGTCATTACTACTTTGATTTGAAGGATGAAAAGGCGGTTATAAAATGTGTGATGTTTTCTCCTTCTTTACCCTTCACACCAAAAAATGGAATGAAGGTAATTGTGAAAGGAGATATAAGGGTGTATGAAAGGAAAGGCTACTATCAGATTTATGTAAAAGACATAAAGGTGGGAGGTGTTGGAGAACTTTTTATAAGATTTCTTGAACTCAAAGAAAAGCTCGAGAAGGAGGGATTATTTGATGAGAAACACAAAAAATCTTTGCCAAAAATTCCTTCCACCATTGGTGTAGTTACTTCCCCAAATGGAGCTGCCATCAGAGATATACAGAATGTCATTTCCCGCCGCTTTCCAGTTCGCATTTTACTCGCTCCTGTAAGAGTGCAGGGAGAAGGAGCTGCTGAAGAGGTGGCAAGGGCAATAAAGATCCTCAATATGAGGAATGACGTGGATTTAATAATAGTAGCAAGAGGCGGAGGAAGCTGGGAGGATCTGTGGGCATTTAATGAAGAAAAGGTGGCAAGGGCAATCTTTGAATCAAAATTGCCAATCATCACAGCAATAGGGCATGAGACAGACTATACCATTGCAGATTTTGTCGCCGACAGGAGGGCGCCCACGCCTTCTGCCGCCGCAGAACTTGCTGTGCCTGAAAGAGCGAAAATTGAAGAGGGGATTGAGGAGCTGGCAAGGAGAATGGAAGCGGCAATGAGGAGAAGAATTGATGAAGGAGTTGCAAGGATGGAAAGGCTGCTGAAAAGGAAAACTTTCATGTATCCTTTCGAGCTGATTTATGATAAAATAGCTGAGTATGAGAAAGTGGCGGAAAGGCTTGTGAAGGCGGGAGAGGAAAGGGTAAAGCGTCTTAGGCAACATTTGGCAATGCTTGAGAGGAGCATAGAAGCGATGAGTCCCTATAAGGTGCTTGAAAGAGGATACAGCATATGCTTCAGGGTGAAAGATAACAAAATATTTAGCAGTGTAGATGATGCTGATGTTGGGGATGAAATAAGAGTGGTTGTTAAGGATGGTGAGGCAATATGCAGAATGGAGAGCAAAAGGAAGAAATAAAATTTGAAGAAGCGTTAAAAAAACTGGAGGAGATCGTCGATGTAATAGAAAGGGGGGAGCTTTCACTTGAAGAAACCATAGAAAAGTTTGAGGAGGGTATTCGGCTCTGCAAGATTTGCAAAAGGAAGCTTGAGGAAGCTGAAATGAAAATAGAAGAGTTAAAGGATGAAATATGAAGCACGCAGCCTTTTTCTTTGGAGTGCCGACAGCGGTGATGATTTTCTCTCACTATTTTCTCGTCACCTTGCCATTAGAAAAATTCAATATGATTACCACGCTCTTTCTTTTCCTTGGCCTTATCCTTCTTGGAATCGGATATTTTGACAAGAGGGAGGGAAGGCATCTGCTCATGTTTCTCGGATGGTTCATATTTGCTTTATACTGGGCAACCCAGCCAGAATATCTTTACTATAAAGGAGACAGAGACATTGTAAATGCGGTTTTCTGCATAGTTGGCGTATATTTCCTTTCCTACATCTCATATCATGAATATCTCAGCCATAAAAGAATGGAAGAAATAGAGAGCCTTAATTTTTTAGCAGGTGCCACATTTTTCGCTGGCATGCTCTATTTCATCTTCCAGAAAGTGGATTTTATGGGAGGTATGCTAATAAAAGCTGTCGCCGAACAAACGGCGTGGCTGTTAAGGGCGATGGGCTATGCGGCGGAGGCTGGCAGCATATATTATGGCATGAGCGTTCATGTTCCTATATATTTTGAAGGGCATGAAAGTGTGCAGCTTATTCTTGCCTGCACAGGTCTGCAATCAATGGCTGTTTTCATCGGCGTATTTGCTGCATTGAAGGCAGATGGCAAGCGCAGGCTGAAAGCATTTTTTTATACAGTACCTGTTATCTATGTGCTCAATCTTATAAGAAATGTTGGCGTTGTTTACGGCGTAGAGGAACTGGGATTGAGCTTTTACACAATGCATAATGTTATAGGAAAAGCTGGTTCTTTAATTGCACTGATAGTGCTTGCTTTTATTGTTTTTGATTTATTGCCGGAGCTGTATGACAATATAATGGATTTGTTTAATTTACCGAAAAGAAGGGGACCCATTGAAAGAATGATAATGAGGGTGACTAAATGATTGCAAAAAAATGCATTCATATTGCTCTTTTCCCTCTTCCTTTCCTCATCCTGTCTCTCCTCTTTATACATTTCCATCATCTTGCGATCATTCCTTTCTTCCTCCTGCTCCTGCTTCAGATTTTTTTCCTTTATTTTTTCAGAGATGTTGAGCGGCATATTGAAGATGGTATAATATCGCCCGCCGATGGAAAGATTCTCTATGCTGGAAGGCATAGCGTATCGATTTTCATGAGCATATTTGACATGCACGTTAATTTAATGCCATATGATGGAAAAATAGTTTCCATGAAGCACATTTATGGCAGCCATAGACCAGCATATGGAAATGTTGAAAAAAATGAAAGGATGGAAATTGAGATAGAAAGTGATATCGGGAGAATAAAGCTTATCCAAATTGCAGGAGTATTTGCAAGGAGAATAGTGCCCTATATAAAGGAAGGAGATTTTGTTAAAAAGGGAGAGAAAATAGGAATAATAAGATTTGGCTCAAGAGTAGAAATTATATTGCCTGAAAGTTGCCATGTTGTAGCAGGGGAAGGAAAAAAAATAAAGGCAGGAGAGAAAATTGCAGAAATAAAACAACAAAATTAAATGGGCGTGAATTTTAACTTGTGGAAAAAATAAGGAAATGGCTCCTAATATTTATTGCGGCAATGCTACTCACATGGCTTTTGCTGTGGCTCAGCATGGAGGGGCATCTTAAGTTTGCCCTCCTCATTCTTCTTTTTGTCCTCCTCCTCATTTATCTTGTTGTCGTTCTCCGCTGAACTCCCCTTGCAAATATCTCTCTGCAAGTTGCATATAGATGTGGGCGTTTCTCCTTATCGCCTCGATCATTTTTTCATCCTTTCTTATCACTTTCGCCGGCACACCGGCAACAAGGCTATTTTTTTCCACCCTCATGCCAGGAGGTACAACAGCATTGGCTGCAACAATACACCCGCTTTCTATATACGCACCATCAAGCACCGTAGCGTTTATCCCGATTATGCACTCATCCTCTATAGTTGCCCCATGTATAATTGCTGCATGACCAACTGAAACTCCCTTACCAATCTTAACGGCATATTCCGGTGAGGCATGTAGTATGCAGCAATCCTGAATATTGCTCTCATCTCCAATCTCTATTCTATTCAAATCCCCTCTTATTACCGCATTTTCCCATACGCTACACTTTTTTCCAATGATAACATCTCCTATAATAATGGCAGATTTTGCAATGTATGTATTTTCGCCGACTTTCATAATCTGGTATAGCAAATTCCTTAATTATGTTTTGTTTATGGCTGCAATGAGACCATCAACTTAACACCTCCAAATTTTTGTAGAAATTTCTAAATCCAGCAAACGCCTCTATCCAATTTTGCATGCTTTCTACGGAATATTTCCCGTGGAAAGCGTTCCAAAATTTTC
>JAGHBD010000061.1 GCA_021161135.1 Thermoplasmata archaeon | reverse complement strand
TTTCATCTGGCTTTATAACTTTTATTATATTATCTGCAAAATGGAAGGAAGCATTGTATTTTGCAATATGACCTTCTTTATCTGAAGCAATTATCTGGAAATCTGCATCTCTGCCAGAATAGTTATATGTATAAACGTTATCCTCATCTTTCAACATTTCATACTCTTTTCCATCAATTTTAATTTTTACATAATCTACTCCTACATTATCTGTAATGTGAGCTACAACAAGTATGTTTCCTCCATTCTGCTGTATTTCTGGCAGCATCACCACTTCCATCTTTGGGGGAGAGGCGTCATAGAAAGGAGGATTTATTGAGATTATAAATATAGCTAGCCATGTGAGGATATAGAAAGCAATGGAGCCAAACCATTCCTTTCTGCTGAATGCTTTTATATCCACCTTCAAAAACTCAAGAATTTTAGCCATAAAACCAATGGAAGCGATGGCAAAGAAAAAACAAAGGGGCCATCTTATGCTTTCATCCACACTTCTCCATACAAAATGACATATTATGGCAATAAAGAAACCAAAAATTGAGGCAACAAATGCTGTTTTTGCCTTTCTACGTTCTTTCTTCAGAAATTCTTTTTCATCAAATTTTGGCAATTCAATCTCATCCATGCTATGCTATATGAAATTGTTTAAAAAGATATCCATATGCATGCAAATGCATGCATCAGAAAATTATATAATGGACTTAATATTCTAATCACGGAGGTATAAAATGAAAGAAAAAGCCGTGTTAGTGGGAATTGTTTTAGTTATGGCAGGATTGGCGTCGGCGAATTTCTTTGTAGCAGAGCAAAAGGAAGTAAATATATCTATGATCTCTCAAGAATACACTATAAAGGCGATCAAGGCAAAGGGGCATGAACACCTGTTGAGAGTGGAGGGGAAGGAAATTAAGAATGCTTTCCGTCCAATAGCCAAGCCAATGAATATACCTGTGGCCAATACAGAGGACACAGAATATCATCCGACAATTGCTTCTTCAGGCACCACATTATTTGCAGGCTATGCATATGCTCCAAGTTTGCTCGAGCAGGACATATATATGGTTCTATCAACAGATGGAGGGCAAACATTTACGCCAGTTGGCTACTGGACTATAGATGGGGTGGAAGACTATCCATCCTTTGATCACTGGGGAGGAAATACATATTTCGGCACATTCATGCCAGATCCAAATACGCCCTATACATATCTGATGGAAATACCGGACATTACAGATACTGCAACATGGTCTCTTGTTTATTGGGACTGGTCATCATATGGCTGGCATGATTTTCAAGCACCAACAATAGCATGTCATAACAGTCAAAGTCCATGGGAGTTTGGAGTAATTGGTTTTATAGCATCTACTGAATATGAATCAGCGCCCTGCGTAAGCGCTCCACACATGTTCTTTGCCGATCCAGACACAGAAAACTCAGGCTGGATAAGCTGGTGGTCGTATAACAACTCTGCTCACGCTACGGCAACAATAGATAAAGCCACGGATATGATTTACTGTGCCTATGACTGGTATAATGAAACATCTGCCACATACAATATTCTTGTATGGGGAAGAAGCTTTGAAGATCCGCTGGAAGGAGAGAGCTGGCTTTATGAAATCCCATCAACATTCTATGCTCAATATCCAGCAATAGCCGCTCATGATGGACATGTTGTTGTGCTCTGCCAGAGCGATGAGCATATAAATCAGGATATAGCATGCTTCTATTCATCTGATGGTGGAGCAACCTGGGAGCTTTCATATGTAACAAACTCTCCAGAAGATGATCTGTATCCTTCAGCAGTAATTTCAGGAGATAAAATAATCTGTACTTTTGTGAGGAATGGAGACCTTTATTATACATACAGCGAGGATTGGGGAACTACATGGGAAGAACCAATTAAATTAAATGATGTAGATGGAAGCGTTGCTTCTGAATGGAGAACAGCAGGCATAACAGAGTCAGGTGCTGTATGGACTGATACAAGAGATGGAAATGCTGACATCTATTACAATTCCTTCCCAGTTCCAGTACTCACAGCAGAAATAACAGGAGGCTTTGGAGTTACAGTGACAGTTAGCAATGTAGGAACCGCCGCCGCCGAAAATGTTCCATGGAGCATCGAGCTTTCTGGCGGATTGATATTGATGGGGGGTAAAAAGGAGGGCACGATTCCGTCGCTTGCTCCCGGAGAAAGCACGACGATTAAATCTGGACTTGTACTTGGTATAGGAAAGACAACAATAACTGCTACAGTTGGAGGAACCTCAATAACAGCCAGTGGCTTCCTGCTGGGCCCATTTGTGCTTGGCGTGAAGTAATTTTTTCCCTCTCTTACTATTTATTTTTTATTTTCTGTATAGTAGAGCATCAATAAGTACAGCTATTACTCCAGTTAAAAAGACCATGTCAAGAATGGCTGCCCCGCCTATGCTTGCTACTGTGGCTGTAGATGTTTTTATTTGAAGAAGTTCCTTAAGATGGAGTAAATCAGCTCCTATCAATACGCCCATTGTGCCTGAGGAATATGCTATTGATGCTGCCTTCTTTTTATTTTTTAATGAAACAATTATTGAATAAAGGCTTGCTACAATTGGGGGAATGAGCCAGTTAGGGAAAGAAGAGACTACACCCTCTGGCGTGACAATCGTAATTTTATATGCAAAATATGCAACAATTATCATACCCACCACACTTCTCCCCGCCACCTTCCTTGAAAGCATGAGATATACGCTTATGAGTATGGGTATCAAGGCACCACCAACATTTATGGCAAGAATCCATCCATTGTATTTTACAAGCGGCAAATTAACCCATCCAAAAAGGATGCAGCTGAAGACTATGACACTTGCTTCCCAGCTTTTGAATCCCACTTCCTCAAATGCGGATGATATTAAAATGTAAAATACGTAGAATATTAAGGCGAATATTAATAGGGTAAGCAGAGGGAGCATGGAAATTAATACTCTTCAAATATTTTAATTAATTCATTTAAGTCGGGTTTTTCAACGACAAAATCAGCATGCCTGCTTAAGTCGTCTCTGGCATTAAATGCGATTTTTATGCCAGCATTTCTGAACATACACAAATCGTATCTTGTATCTCCAACGACAATAACATCTCTTGCCTTTATATCCAGTTTTTTCATGAGCTTCTTTAGAACAACATCTTTTCTTTTAATTGGTACTCTAAGTATCCCTTTCCAGGGCATTTCACCTCTAAACTCTATCCCATTTGCAAACACATAATCAATTCCATATCTTGCTATCCTTCTTGCAAGAATATCAATACCACCTGATATTATAGCTGTTTTTCCCATTTTACTGAAATATTTTACGCAACTTTCCGCTCCCTTAATTAAAGGAACATTCTGCAATATCTGGATTATATCTTTTTTTCTCACCCCGTTTTTCCTCCACCTCCTTATATCCTCATTGAGAAATTCTTCATCATTAATTTCATCATCTAAATATTTTTTAACCAAGTCAGAATTATCTATTCCAAATTTTTTGTGAATCAGCTTCCATGAACTCCTTTCCTCAATGAAGACGCCATCCATATCAAATACAATGAGCATTGAAATTGCATATAGTTTTTAAATTTAAATTATATACATAGTTGAAATGAGTTTGATACCGAAAATCGGCATAACGGGGATGCCCAGAGTAGGGAAAACCGAAGGGCTGGTAAGAGTTATAAAACGATTAGAAAATACATACACTTTTGGAGGAATGGTAACAGTTGGAATAGAAGAAAATGGAAAAAGAGTGGGTTTTAAAATTATTGACTGGATGACAAAGGAAGAAAGGCTGTTTGCCCACATAAATCTTGATACAGCATATAGGGTAGGAAAATACAAACTTGATATGAAAGTACTTGATGAATTCGGAGTTCCTGCGATACAGAAAGCGATGGAGGCTGAGGAAGTTGATATTATAGTCATAGATGAAGTAGGCAAACTTGCCCTTGAAAGCAAAAAATTTAGAGAGACAGTTAAAGAAGCTTTAGATTGTGAAAAACCTGTTTTACTCACACTTCACAAAAAATCACGTGATTCTCTGCTACAGGATATAAGGAATATGAACAATGTGAGAATCTTCGAAATAACCCCCGTGAATAGAAATATCCTCCCCTACAAAATAGAAAAACTATTGAAGGAAGAATGGCAGCAATAGTTGAAGAGGGAGAGGTAAAAATTTTTCTCGAAGAATTCCATAATTACCGCGGCCCCGGCAGGCGGCGGGCGGGCTTTTACAATCCTGCACTAGAAATAGATAGAGATCTCAATGTAGCGTTTTGCGCATATGCTGCAAAAAATGGAGCGAGAAAGTTTCTTGATGGGCTTGCGGCAACTGGTATAAGAGGCATAAGGCTTGCTAAGGAGATAGGAAATATAGAGGTGGAAATTAACGATTATAATCCAAAATCATACGAGCTTATAAAGAAAAATATTGAGTTGAACAATGTTGATGCGATTGCCTTAAATGAAAATTTATGTGTATTGTTGCAGAGAAAGAGATATGACTACATAGATATCGATCCCTATGGCTCCCCCATTCCATTCATTTCATGCCTTTTCAAAGCATTAAAAAAGAGGACATATCTTGCTGTAACAGCAACCGATACTGCAACACTATGCGGGGCTTACAAAAAAGCGTGTATAAGGAAATATCATTCCATCCCTTTAAGGAGAATGGCATCGAAAGAAGCTGGTTTGAGAATACTCATTGCATATGTAGCAAAGCAAGCAGCAAGTTTTGACTACGGCTTTAAACCTCTGCTGAGTTACTCATGGGGGCATTTTTTCAGAGTTTATGGTATAATGGAAAGGGGAGCAGGAAAGGCAGAGAGAAGCATTCAAAATATCGGATGGGTTGTATGGGATGATGGATGGAAACTTCTCAATTTTGA
Organism: Thermoplasmata archaeon; assembly: GCA_021161135.1. Lineage (GTDB taxonomy): Archaea > Thermoplasmatota > E2 > UBA202 > JdFR-43 > JdFR-43. The sequence continues at coordinate 1,039 of JAGHBD010000061.1, read as the reverse complement.
AAAAATTGATAGCAAACCACTTGCCGGCCCAATGTGGATAGGAAAAATTTCTGAAGAGGATGTAGTTAATGCTGTAAAAGAGATTGTTGAAAAGAAGGAAATGAAAAGGAAAAAAGAATTGATGAAACTACTCACATTTATTAAAGAAGAGATTTCTCTTCCTCCTCTTTATTATGAAACAGGAAAAGTTGCAAAAGATGTAAAAGTGAGGCAGCCCAAACTCCAAAAGATAATAGATGAATTACAAAAAAAGGGATATGATGCAGGAAGAACCCATTTCATGCTCAATGCTGTAAAAACAAATGCTCCTTATAGTGTTATAAAGGAAATATTCACATGAAATGTGTTGTATGTGGAAAAGGTGAGGCAGCAAGGGCACTTAGGGTTTGTAGAGAGTGTATATTAAAAGGAAAAGGAAAGAGTTTCATCGAGGCTGCTCATCGCAGCATTCCCAAAAATGGAAGGAAATGCACAATATGCGGCAACAGATGTGGTATTGAAGAAGGAAAGGAAGGATTTTGCAGGTTAAGGGTGGGAGGAAAGAAGGGCATAATCAGCTATAGCAGTAAGGAAAAAGCAATAGGAGAATATTACTACGATGCCCTTCCAACAAACTGTGTTGCATCATGGGTGTGTGGAAAAAAAGAAGGTTACAACCTTGCCGTCTTTTACGGAGCGTGCAATTTTGACTGCCTTTTTTGCCAGAACTGGATATACCATGAGATGGCTGCGAAGAAAACACCAATAATGGAAGCGAAAGAGCTTGTGAGAGCGGCGGAAAGAGCAACATGCATATGTTTCTTTGGAGGCGATCCAAGTTGCCAGATTGAGCATGCTTTGAATGTTGCAGAAAAGAGCACTGCCACAATATGCTGGGAAACAAATGGAAATTTCTCTCCAAAATTTCTTTCCAGAATAGCAGATTTTACAGATGGAATAATAAAATTTGATTTAAAAGCATGGAATGAATCGCTACACATTGCACTGTGTGGAGTTAGCAACAAAAATACTTTGAGGAATTTTGAGTGGCTAGCTAGCC
>JAGHBD010000091.1 GCA_021161135.1 Thermoplasmata archaeon | reverse complement strand
GAATAGCGAATTTCCATATACGGCTCTGGAGGCACTATGTTGCCGTGAGTAATCGGATTTTCTATATCGAGTGTCCATGATGGCTTGAAAGAGGGCAGGAATGCATCTATTTCCTGTTGCGATGGCACCTCAACAGGCATTGATGTGTGGCTTAAAATAAAGCCATCATAGGCAATCATTGCAGGAAGCATAACATCGCTACTTTCCGCAATTCTATATGCCTGAATTATGTTGTCAAAAACTTCCTGATTGCTCGAAGCATAAAACTGCAGCCACCCTGTATCGCGTTGCGCCAAACTATCATTCAAATCACTCCATATATTCCATCCTGGCCCCAAAGCACGATTTACATTAACCATCACAACCGGCAGCCTCGCCAGCCCAGCCCAGTGAAGCATTTCATGCATTAGAAGCAAGCCATGCGACGAAGTGGCTGTGAATGTCCTCACACCTGTTGCTGCAGCCCCTATGCATGCAGCCATAGCAGAATGTTCCGACTCCACTCTGATAAATTCTGCCTTTAACTCACCTTTTTCCACATACTGGGCGAGTCGTTCCACAATTGTTGTTTGTGGCGTAATAGGATATGCAGCTATAACGGCTGGCTTAGCCATCTTCGCCGCCAAAGCAGCGATATGATTTGCAGTATCTATAACAATCATTTTTCCTCCCTCCTCATTTCTATTGCATTTACAGGGCAGACGTTGCTGCAGATTCCACATCCCTTGCAGTATTCATAATCGATACTCGGATACTCATTTCTTGAAATGGCAGCATCTGGGCAGAAAATCCAGCATCTCCAGCACTTTATGCATTTGCTTGTATCAATAACGGGCCTGAAAACTCGCCATGTGCCCGTCTTTCCCATCGCTCCTTCAGTCGGAATAGAAATAGCTGTCTTAACATTCATATTACCACCGCCTCATACGCTTCTTCCGCCGCCTTTGCATTGCTATCAGCTTTTTTACCGAAACGCTCATGTATCGCCTCTTTTAGAGCATCGAGTTTGACTCCATCCAGAATTCTAACGAGGGCGCCCGTCATTGGAGTGTTAACCACAGGTATTCCTCCTACAAGTATTTCATTTTTTATTGCTATCGAAGTTGCATCAACAGTCGCAATTTTATATGGAAAGGAAAAGTCCTCTGGCTTTTTATTTGTGTTAAGCAGAATTACCCCATCTTTTTTTAGCCCTTGAGTAACATCGATTACATCCATTATGCCTGTGTCAAGCACCACAACTATATCTGGCTCTTTTATCTGACTCCTTACAAATATTTCCTCATCGCTTATCCTAGCAAAAGCTTTAACTGGCGCCCCTCGCCGCTCAGCGCCGAAAAAGGGAAATGCCTGCACTCCTTTGTTGCCACTTTTTAATGCAGCAGAAGCAATGAGATTGGCAGCGGTAACAGCTCCCTGCCCACCTCTTCCATAGAATATTATTTCTTTCAGCATTTGCTAATGAATGCAGGTAAGATTAAAAAAATTTTGGGAGGCATGTTTAAATATGGAAAATTGCACACCATTCCCAGAGAAAAATTTGATTTTGGGTTTTTGCTTGAATATCCAACCCTGCTTTATAAAAACACTAAAACATTTAAAAACAGAGTTTTTATTTCCTTTTGTGGGGCTCGTGGTCTAGGGGTTATGACGTCGCCTTCACGAGGCGAAGGTCGCCGGTTCGAATCCGGCCGAGCCCATTCGAAAAATTTTTCTATTCTATCCTCGTGTATAAAAGCCCGAGAATGCCGAAAGCAAGGAAGATGGCTGTGACAGCGTATATGCCAACATCAGCCCAAACACCATACGTTATTCCCCATGCCACGTAAAATATTATTCCAACGAGTATCGAAAGCAGGGAGACTATTAACTTCACATTTATTTTTATTTCCTTTTCTGCCATTTTAATCACTTTAATTGAGAGAGGATAGTGGGAGCACTGGGATTTGAACCCAGGTCAGCGGGTCTCTTCTATGGGTCATCGCTCCAGTTATTCTTCACACCTCGGATGACCCTCTCTTAATCATCCCCATAACTGGAGCCCGCTATGATCCCTGGCTACACCATGCTCCCACAAAGCGTAATATCCAATTTCATTTAAATCTTTTATGGCTCAGAAATATGATTATAAAAGCCGCAAAAAAGGTGATGAATGTAAAGGATGGCATACCTTTTTCATTTTCAACATAAATAGTGCAAGAGGTTGTTGCATTTCCGCACCTTGCGTATATAGTGTGCTCTCCATTGGGTAGCTCTGTCGTATCTATTTCTGCATACCACAACAGGGTTCCGCTTGCCTTTTTCCATTCTCCATCATCGATTTTTATTTCCACTTCCACCTCTCTCTCCGCTATACCTCTTACAACAATCTTCCCTTTTATCTTTTCTCCAGGTTGGGGAGAGAGTATGTAGATGCGATATGAGTGTGAGATGTTTATAGCGAAGGGTTTTTCAGCGGGAAATTCATCAACATTTCCAGAAGATATCTCATATTCTCCTTTACCATCATAATCATCCCAGTAATTGCCCACACCATCATTATCCCAATAATTGATGCCGCCATAGCAGTATGCATTGTTTTTATTTCCTATGAAATTATTATTGAAAATGTGATTTTTCTCACTTTTGCAGCATAAGTGTATGCCCTTATACTCATTTCCAGTGATATTATTCATCCTAACAATATTCCCTTTTCCTCCCTGAATTACAATACCTTCATGATTATTCTTTATTATATTCATGTAAATGATATTGTTGTTGGATTTCTCCATATAAATGCCCCACGCATTCCTGTATATTTCATTGCCCTTTATTTCATTGTCATCTGCATAATCCAGATTTATTCCTTCATAACTGTTCCTGAAAATTTTATTATGAATTATCTTATTTCCATCGCCTTTAATGTTTATTCCATGAGAATTGTTGAATATGGTGCAGTTCTCGATAACATTGTTATTGCCAGCGATATCTATAGCATAATAGCCATCCTTTATTATGAAACCTGATATGCTGACATTATTTGCATTTATTTCAATGCCATAAAGTGTAGCATTTTCCCCTTCCATTGATATGGATTTATTTATGACAACGCTTCCATATTCCCCAGCCATCACCACTATTTTATCTCCCTCGCTACATTCATTTATAGCTTTCTGCAAATCTTCATAATCTCCATTTCCGCTGCTATCTACAACTATGATTTTCCCCTCCACTTTAAATGCAAATGCGAGCAGTAATACGATAAATATTGTTACGCCAACAAATCTATCCTTCACAAAACTGTATTCCATTTGAATAAAAATAAATTTTGGGAAGAAATATTTATAAATTTCATAAAAATTAGAAGCATGGGAAGGAGCGGCGCACCATTTCTCTTTATTTTATCTATTCTATTCATGCTTATCTTTTCCGTACCCGCGAACACATTTTTTGAAGAGACATCATATAGTGGAAACATCCTTTATGTGGGCGGAAATGGAGAAGGAAATTACAGCAGCATTCAGGATGCAATAAATGATGCTCTTCCAGGAGATACAATTTTCGTATATAGTGGAGAATATGACGAAAGTATAGTAATCAGTAATAAGGCAAATATTAAACTTATTGGAGAAAATAAATATAACACAATTATAAAGGGGGAGAAAGATCAAAGCGTTATCCAAACTTATTATACGAATAACATATTAATAAATAATTTTACTTTAATTGGCGCCCGTGGTTCTGGGTGGTTTGCTGGTATTTATGCTTTTGACTGTGATGGGTCTATGATTTCTGATTGTATAATTCACAACTGTACTTATGGTATAATAGCGAGCTATCATGAAAATGTTACAATTATAAACTGTGAGATATACCAATCGAGAGAATATGCTCTATCTATGGAAGAAGTGAAAAAAGATGCATTTATAAACTGCACTATCGAAGGGAAAACACTAATAAGGAGTTTGGAAAAAGGAAATTTTATAAATTGCAGTTTTAGAGCAGTAGAAGTAAGGTTTACACACAATACCTCCTTTTTAAGATGTTATTCTAAAAATCTTGAAATTCGGGGATGCGAAAATGCATCCATAAAGAATTGTTACATAAATGGCTCCTTGAGCCTCAGATATTCTTCAAATTGTACGATACTTAATAATGAGATAAAGAAAGGAATTTCTATAGAAAGTAGCGATTGCTTTCACTAGCATCATCTAATGGACAATAATACCGTTGAAGAAGAACCAATAGTCTATATATATGGTTATACAGGGGGAAATTTTGAAAAAGGAAATATAGCCGAACTGATAATAGCGAACTGCAAAAACTTTTCTGTATATGATGTTAAAACGAGTCTTAAAAGTATAGTAGGATACAGCGAAAATCTAGAAATAATGGAGTGTGCTTTTCCTATCTTAAAGATGGTTGCTTCAAAAAATTGTAAAATTTTTGATTGCGAATTTAAAAGATTCTCAATCTTGCACTCAATCGAAAATAAAATTTTTAACTGCACCATCGAAGGTAATGTTGGTGAATATACCACAGGTCTATATCTTGAGGAGGGAAAAAATAACACCATAAAAAATTGCACCATTAGATACCACTATATTGGGGTGTCTATGATATATGGCTCCACAGGAAATAGCGTGATTCGTTGTAATATTTCAAACAATGAATATGGGATATATACCTCCTCCAGTGGAAACTATTTTTCAGAATCTAACATTTCACAAAATAATATAGGAATAGGCATATATACACATAATAAAAATGAGATTATCAACAATTACATCTCACATAATGAAGAGGGAGTTATTATTATGGCGAGTGATGAGAATAAGATTGAAGAGAATGAAATAGTCTACAATAAATATGGGATAAAATTATATGCTTCTTTAGGAGGTGGAAAAAGAAATTTGATTACAGGCAATATTTTTTTAGGAAATGAGAAATTTCATGCCTTAATATATTTTGGATGGACAACAATTGCATATAACATATGGAATGGAAATTATTGGGATAATTGGTTAGCTCCAATCCCGAAACCAATCGTTTCCCAAGAAGGATTGCTGGGAACGTATTTCATTTCATGGTTGAATGTTGACTGGAAACCCCTTAAAAATCCTCCTTTCCATTACCATATCAAACGTAGCGAAAGAGAGGCGCCTATGCATATAATTACCCCAAATGGAATTGGTATAGGTATGCCAAATATTTCAAAAGCAAAATCTGTGAAGATTATGAAGGGTATATAGATTATCCAGCCAATAAATCCAAAAACAAGTAATCCAAGAGGACCAAAATATGTATCCTTTACATTCTCTTCCTTGGTAATTATATGTAGATAATTTTCAGCTAATACAATAGGCAGATAAAACCCAGTGGAAATTTTGGGCAACGGTGGTGGAAACAAAAAGTTTATGATTTTAAGGACAATGCTTAGCAGAAAAATCATTGCTGGAAATAGATGGAAAATATAACCATATAGTAATAAAACCAAAGGTAGAGGAACCGGAGGGAAAATGATACCGTACGAAACTATACTGAAAATTGCTGGCATCATTTTTAGAATTATACATTCTTCATTTGATATTATCCCATAACTTGAAAGGATTTTAATTTGCTCATATACGTTTTTACAAGCGATTAAATCAGAGACAATATTGCGGTCTATGTTGATATTTTCATATTTCCCTCCAAAACCATATTTAATAGCACATATATTATCCGTTCTTTTTGCCTCGTTAAGTTCCAGAGAATGTGAAAATACAGGTGAAGAGAATGGGACAGATAAAATAATGAGGGCGACAATAAAAGCTTTTGTGCCTGCTCGCATCTATAATGAAACATTTATCACTATTTTTATTTTCTGCCTGCTTTCGCTTTCGCTCGCAAAATTATAAAAATGGGGTTGCATTTCCACAAGCATGAAATTGCTTGAATATGCTGGCAAGGAGCTTTTTAAAAAATATGGCATCGATACTCCGAAAGGCAGAGTAGTTTCATCTAAAGGCGAGCTGCATAACGTAGATATTCCCTTCCCATGGGTGATGAAGGCGCAGGTGCTTGTTGGAGGAAGAGGAAAAGCAGGCGGAATAAAATTTGCAGAGAATATGGAAGAGGCAGAAAAAATTTTTGATGAGTTAATGAACATGGAGATAAAAGGGGAAAAAGTAAGGAAAATACTCATTGAAGAAAAACTAAATATTGAAAAAGAGTATTACCTGAGCTTTTTCCTTGACAGGAGCAGCAGGGAATATCTCATGATGTTCTCACCAGAGGGAGGAGTGGATATAGAGGCAATGGCTGAGAGAGTTATAAAAACGAATGTAAATCCTCTTATCGGGCTGCAGCCATACCATTTGCGACGAATTCCAAAAGAAGTTCGAAATATAGCGGCAAATCTATTTCGTCTTTTCATAGAAAATGATTGCGAGCTTGCTGAGATAAATCCACTTGCAATTTCAAATGGAAAGGCAATAGCTGCAGATGCGAAGGTTATCATAGATAACAACGCTCTCTACCGCCACCCTGAATTGCCAAAAGAGGATGTTGAACTCACACCTCTTGAAAAGGAGGCGAGGGAAAAAGGAATTGCATTTGTTCAACTTGATGGAAATATCGGCGTAATTGCAAATGGTGCCGGCCTGACAATGGCGACGCTCGATGCTTTAAATGAATTTGACGGAAAAGGAGGCGTATTCCTCGATTTGGGAGGTACAGATGATCCTGCAAAGGTGAAGCAGGCGTTTGAACTGATGGCAAAGGCAAAGCCGAAAGTTATATTGCTGAATTTGTTTGGAGGGATAACAAAATGTGATACAGTGGCGAGGGGCATCATAGAATTTATGGAAGAACATAAGTTAGATTGTCCGGTTGTTGCTCGTATTAAGGGAATGAATGAAGATGTTGCAAGAGAAATGCTCTCCGGCTATGTTATTGCTGTCGAATCATTTCAGGAAGCCGCCAGAAAGGCGGCAGAGTTGGGGAGGGATTGAAATGGCAATATGGGCAGATGAAAATATAAGGTTGCTTGTGCAGGGCATAACAGGACATCAGGGACAATTTCATACAAAAGCAATGATGGAATTTGGAACGAAAATAGTTGCTGGAGTAACACCTGGCAAGGGAGGGCAGCAAGTTCATGGAGTGCCTGTCTATGATAGTGTTGAAGAAGCAATGGAAAGAGAGCCAAATGCAAGTATTGTTTTTGTTCCAGCGCCCTTCGCCAAAGATGCAGTTATTGAAGCATTAGATGTGGGGATAAAGCTTGTAGTTGTTATAACAGAAAATATTCCTTTCCATGATACAATGCAATTTGTTCATTATGCGAAATATAAAGGGGCGCGAGTCATAGGACCAAATTGCCCAGGCATTGCTTCACCTGGAAAAACAAAGATTGGCATACTCCCAAATGTTATATTTAAGGAGGGCAATATAGGCGTTGCATCCCGCTCTGGCACACTAACATATGAAATAGTCAATGCACTCAGCCAAGCAGGCTTTGGACAATCAACATGTGTTGGTTTAGGAGGCGACCCCATCATAGGCTCAACATTCATAGATGCTTTGAAAGCCTTTGAAGATGATGAGGAAACAAAGGCGATAGTTTTGGTTGGTGAAATAGGAGGAACCGCTGAGGAGGAGGCTGCAGAATATATAGCATCGAACATCACCAAACCAGTTTATGCATACATTGCTGGAAGAACGGCGCCGCCTGGCAAAAGAATGGGGCATGCTGGCGCCATTATAAGCGGGGGGAAAGGAACGGCGGAATCGAAGATAAAAGCATTTGAGGAGGCGGGCGTGAAGGTGGCGCGATTTCCGCATGAGATAGCGGAGCTTATCAAAAATGATAAGAGAATTTAAGGGAAAAAAGCCAGTGGTGGCAGAAAATGCCATTGTAGATGAGGCAGCACTGATTATGGGAAATGTTATTGTTGGCGACGGAGCAAGTGTGTGGCCACATGCTTTGATAAGGGCAGATGATGAGCCAGTTATTGTGGAAAGAGACGTTGCTATACTTGAGAAGGCATTTATTGAGGCGCCAAGAAAAGTTGTGATTGGAGAAGGGAGCATAATTTCTCATGGAGCTATAGTTCATGGGTCAATTATAGGTAATAATGTGCTTGTAGGAATAGGTGCAGTTGTTCTTGAAGTTAGTGTGGGTGAAAAAAGCATAATAGCAGCTGGTGCTGTGGTAACGAAAGATGTGCCGCCATATACCATGGT
>JAGHBD010000063.1 GCA_021161135.1 Thermoplasmata archaeon | reverse complement strand
TCTTTCTCTAACAAAAATTCTATTTTTCACGATCCATTCCATTATCCTTTCAATTATTCCCATCCCCTCGTTCATGGAAAAATTAAAGGAGGAGTTTTATAAAATTATTCTTAAGTTGATGGTCTCGGCTGCAATGAAGAGAATGCATTTATATTACAATTTTATTTTCTTTCATGCCAACCATAATAGAAAAAATTTTCCAGCAACATAGTAAGGATGATGTTAAGCCCGGCAATACCATATGGCTTGACGTAGATTTAAGAACTGCAAGAGATTTTGCTGGAGCGCAGGTTGTTAAAAATTTGCTTGAAAATTACGATGGCAACTATATAGATGATGCATCAAAAACATTTTTTACATTCGATTGCAATGCCCCAGCCAATACCATAGGATATGCCAACAATCAGCAGATATGCAGAAAGTTTGCAAGAGAAAATGGCATAAAAGTTTTTGATGTAAATAGAGGTATAGGAAGCCATGTTGTAATGGAAGAAGGGCTTGCCTATCCAGGCGTCACAGCAGTTGGAACAGATAGCCATTTTAATATTCTGGGTGCCATCGGCGCCTTCGGGCAGGGGATGGGGGATGTGGATATAGCATTTGTTTTTAAAACCGGCAGAACATGGTTTGAGGTTCCGCCCACAGTGAAAGTAAATTTTTTGGGTATGCCAGATGCAAGATGGAGCGCAAAGGACTTGGCATTGCTCTGTGTGAAGGAATTGAAAGGGAAAGTTCTTGGAAAGGCAATAGAGTTTTATGGAGAAATAGTGGATAAATTAAGTCTTGCTGGAAGAATTACTTTGGCATCGATGGTTACAGAAATGGGATGCATCATTGGATTCATTCCTCCAAATAAGGAGGTTATAAAATTCTGTCGTGAAAGAAGCGGGAAGGAAATTGAGGCAATTGCTGCCGATAAGGATGCGTATTATGAAGCGGAGATAGATATAGATGTGAGCAACCTCCAGCCCCTCATTGCCCTTCCTGGAAGCCCAGCAAATGTAAAAAGAGTGGCTGATTTGCCAAGCATAGAGGTAAATAGCGTTTTTATTGGCTCATGCACAAATGGAAGAGAGGAGGATATGGAAGCAGCTTATAATGTAGTAAAAGGAAGGAAAATTGCAGAAAATGTGATGGCAAAGGTTGTTCCTGCAACACGGGAAGTGTGGAATTACATGCTGGAGGAAGGCATAATAAAGGCGATGTTTGATGCTGGCATGATAATAAGCCATGCTGCATGCGGCGGCTGCGCAAGCGGGCAGCTGGGAATGACTGGCAAGGGCGAGGTGCAGGTTTCAACGAGCAACAGGAATTTCAGAGGAAAGCAGGGCGATGGAGATACATATCTGGCTTCACCTGAAACAGCCGCCGCAAGCGCCGTTGCAGGCTATATTACGGAGGTGGATGACTTATGATAATTGAGGGCAGAGTATGGGTTATTGAAAAGGATGGGAAACTCATTGATGATATCGATACAGATATGATTTATCATAATAAGTATCTTCACATTACGGATAAGAAAGAAATGGCAAAATATGCCTTCAGCAATTTGCCGGGATGGCAGGATTTTCCGCAGAAAGCCAGAAAAGGAGATATCATAATTGCAGGGGATAATTTTGGCTGTGGGTCATCTCGCCAACATGCAGTGGATTGTTTTATATCCCTCGGAATAAAGGCAATTATAGCGAAATCATTTGGTGCAATATATAAAAGAAATGCAATAAATTCCGGGCTTGCTGTTCTTGAATGCAAAGATATAGACAAAGCAAGATTAAAAAACGGGGATATTATAGAGGTTGATCTGGAGAATGGGGAAATAAAGAAGGATGGTAAAATCGTGGCAAAAGCAAAACCAATGAACCCAGTTCAAGCTGCTATATATAGGGCCGGGAATTTATTTGCTTACGCAAAATCATTCCGCTGATTCCCGGCATTCCTTGCAAACTGCAACATTAACATTCAAGAAGTCTCTTATTATGCGAGAGACCTCTTCTATCTCCATATCAACATCCATTCCTTCCCCTCCCGTGTAAAATTAGAATAACGTCACTATATAATATCTTTTCTAAATTTTTCAGTTACTGTCTCTCCTACCATTCATATGGTTGCTTTGCAGGATTCCAATCAAAGTTGAGCCAGCGATGGAAAAAGAACTTCGTTTCCTCCACTGAGCCAAATATTGGCTTCGGCAAATTAAAATGCCAGTTATCCCAGTAATTTGCTTCCCATGTGTTGTAATAATCTCTGCTGAATAAATGAAAGCCTGCATTTCCCTTTCCATTTCCTATAAAATTATTTTCTTTTATGATGTTGTCTTTGCACATCCAGTATAAATATATGCCCTTCTCCCCATTGTATGAGATGGTATTCCTGTAGATGGCATTATTATTTAGATATGGCCAGTTACCAAGCAAATAAATTCCTCTCCATCCATTATGAGAAATGTTATTGTATGCAATTATATTGCCAGTAGCCGATATACCAGCGCATGCAACAAGTACTCCATCATGCCCGTTATTGCAGATTTTATTGTACAAGATTTTGTTATAAGAGCTCCATACCATACTCACTCCATACTGCTTGTTATTGCATATGATATTGTGAGAGATGGTGTTGTTATTTCCATCAACATCCATACCATGAAAATTATTCCTTATCACATTCCATGAGATGGTGTTGTTTGATGAAGCTCCGAGATGAATACCAATCCCATAAGGATTGTTGGATATGTTGTTGTAAATGATGGTGTTATGATAACAGTAGAGATATAACCGAAGTGCCATCCATTTTCCTCCAGTAATAGTATTTCCAGATATGGTGTTATATGAAGCATTTCGCATGAAAAATGGAGTGAAATTACAAATTATGGTGTTGTTGATTATGCTGTTATTATTTGAGTATCTCATCGTTATCCCAAATCCTTCATCCGTTTCTGAAAAATCTCCGTAATTAATTATCTTAAAATTTTCAAGAAACATTCATCTGCAACTATGCTTACCGCAAATTTTCTTCCTCCTCCGTTTATAATCGGCTTTTCTCCATTTTCGATTATTCCAATCAATGAAATGCTTTTGTTTATCACAATGCTTTCCTTATATTCTTTCGGATAAACATAAATGATGTAGCCATCTTTGGCGGCATTTATTGCATCCTGAATGCTGCTGTAATTTCCTTCGCCGTCTCCGCCTACATAAAGGATGCTGCCTGAATTTGTGGCTGTTAAAACATTTTTGCTATTTATGTTTGCGAATGGAATGAATAAAAGAAAAGAGATTGCCAATGCAACCCATTTTCTCATGTTTTTATATTTCATTTTGGCTTAAATTCATTTTCATGCTTTTTAATGAAAAGAGCATCGCTTTTGTCAGCAAGCCTTTTCATTTTTAATTTTGCGGATGCTCTACAAAATTTTTCAGTTGCTTGCAGAGCCGACATATCCCTTACTAAAGCACTCTTTAAGAAAGATTTATATAAAAGAATTTAATGCCAAACAATGCAATCAGTAATATTGATAGGGAATAAAGCACCGATAAGATATGCTACTGCTGTAGCAACAGAATTTGAAAAGGGAGCAGATGAAGTAATGATAAAAGCAAGAGGAAGAGCAATTTCCATTGCCGTCGATGCCTGCCAGATAAGCGTTAATAAGTTTTTGGAAAATGTGGAGATAAAGGAAGTAAAGATTTTTACTGAAGAACTGGAAAACAAAAACGTTTCAGCAATCGAAATTCTGTTAGCCAGGGTTTAAAAGGAAGGCAACGCCTATAAGACATGCTATTCCTATAAAATCCATAAGACTCGTTAAAATAGGGATGGCAACATTATCTGGATCAATTCCAGCTTTGTATGATTTAATGGAAACGAAGTAAGCGAGAAAATTGACAATGAAGATAACGATTTCTCCTGCAATAAGAGATATAGCCACCATTTTCAGAATATTATAACTTCCAAGTCCAAGCAGAGAGCCAGCAATATAGCCAAATATACCAATCAGAGGAAATATCACTAGCCCAACAAGATGCATCACAATGAACAGATTCCACACTTTCTCTTCATGCTTTTCTCCGACTTCTCCGAGATGGAGGGCAGAGGAAAAGCGGGCGGCAAGGATGCCGCCAATTGCCCCGCCATCTTCAAGAAAGGCAGGTATTATGGTAAGGATTGCTGCCGTTTCCATGATTCCCTCAAACTTCGCCCCTAAGATGGTGCCAGAAAAACTGCTCAAAAGCCCGCATATTGCAAGAACAGGAATGCTTTCGATGAGTATTCTTCTCGCTGTTTTGTAAAGAGAGGAATGAATGAGGCTTACAATGGAGGCTGCAAGAAGAGTAACAAATAGCATTAGTTTTATCCTATCATCAAGCAAAAGCACAATTTCCAAGGAAAAGAAAAGGAGGGGCAGCGTAATTATATCCCCTGCAAGTGTTATGAGAGGAGCGGTAATATTATCTGGATTCCATCCTCTCTTAAAGCTGAGGAAAGCGATAAGGAAAGTGAAGAAAATCATGAGAAAAGCTGAAAATATGCCTGCAAGTATTGATATCAGAGCCAAATCAATCAAACTTACATCCATGCCTAAATAATGAGCTATAATCCATGCAAGGATGCCTATATAAATACTCATAGAAAAGGTTAGAGCAAATGATGCATTTACATTCTCCTTAATCAGTTCGCTTTTTTTTCCAAGCACAACTTCTCCAGTATGCAGGTATGTGCCGAGGCGCGAGCCAAGAGAAGCGAAAATGTTTCCACGCATTCCAATGGCGGGAGGAATTAAAACGAGGAGGGCAGGGAGAACATGCAACTTATCTGTAAAAAAGCCAACTGTTACGCCAGTTATTAAATCACCAAAGGTGCAGAAAACGAGAGAGAATAAACTCTCCTTTATGTCTCTTGCTATCTGCCTTTCTGTGAATAGCCAAGCCAGCATGCATATCGCCTTCAGGAGGTGGTTCTTTTTCCATTCTGAAAGGATAGCGATAACTCCTTTAATTTATTTTCGTGATACTTGTTAGCACGAATCAGCTAATCTTTAAATTTGATTGCCTTATTACCAGCGGTGAAAAAATGGGAGAGTTAAATCCTTTTAAGATAGCCCAGAAACAGTTGGATGAGGCAGCTGAAATAATGGGATTAGATAAGGCAGCACATGCTATGCTGCGAGAACCAATGAGAACGCTGATTGTAAGCATACCAATAAAAATGGATAATGGTGAAACAAAGGTATTTACTGGCTTCAGAGTGCAGTATAACGATGCAAGAGGCCCAACAAAAGGCGGAATAAGATGGCATCCTGAAGAAAACCTGGATACTGTAAAGGCATTGGCTGCCTGGATGACATGGAAGACTGCAGTGGTGGATATACCATACGGAGGAGGTAAAGGCGGAATAATTTGCAATCCAAAGGAAATGAGTGATGCGGAGAAAGAAAGATTGGCTCGTGGATATATACGAGCTATCGGCAGATTTATTGGTCCGGAAAAGGATATACCGGCCCCAGATGTATATACCAATCCTCAGATAATGGCATGGATGATGGATGAATATAGCAAGATAGTAGGCTATAACGCTCCTGGAGTGATAACAGGAAAACCACTTTCCATTGGCGGCTCAAAAGGAAGGGCTGATGCAACGGCAAGAGGCGGAATGTATGTGCTCAGGGAGGCAGCAAAATACATTGGCTTACCTCTTGAAGAGAATCCTGAAAACATGCACAAATCATATGAGGAGCTGGAAAAACTTGATGATGTTATACCAGGCGACAATGCTGTTACTGTTGCCATACAGGGTTACGGAAATGCTGGACAGTTCGCACATTTGCTCATAACACGCCTCTTCAAAAATGCAAAGGTTGTTGCTGTAAGCGACTCAAAGGGCGGAATATATAGCGAGGAAGGGTTGCCATATAAGAAGACAGTGGAGGTAAAGAGGAATACAAGAAGCGTTGTCAATTATGAGGGAGTAAAGAAGATAAGCAATGAAGAGTTGCTTGAATTAGATGTTGATATACTTGTTCCAGCCGCTCTCGAAAATGTAATTCGTCATGACAATGCAGAGCGCATAAAGGCGAAGATTGTTCTCGAACTTGCAAATGGTCCAACCACGCCGGAAGCAGATGAAATACTCCATAAGAAAGGTTGCCTTGTGCTGCCTGACTTCCTTGCAAATGCTGGTGGCGTGACAGTGAGCTACTTTGAGTGGGTGCAGAACATCAATGGCTATTACTGGGAGTTTGAGGAAGTGTATGAGAAGCTTGATAAAAAGATGAGTAAGGCATTCTGGGATGTAATAAACAAGCAGAAAGAGTATAAGGAGAAGGGCAAGGACATCCATCCAAGGACAGCAGCATACATTGTGAGTATTGAAAGAGTAGTTGAGGCAATGAAGACAAGAGGATGGATTTAATCCTTCTCCCCTCTTTTCCATTTAATTAGCTTTTTTCTGCAATCCGGACATAACTCGTTTGGTTTTTTCATTGCTTCTATCAAGCTATTCGAGAATTGCATAACGCAGTAATTTCTGCAATGTGCAAGACCAAAGACATGGCCGAGTTCATGTATTGCTTCTTTTACTACCATCTGCATGGAAGGAAGGCGATATGTTGAAACCACTGCTTTTCTCCCTACAGTTAAGCCAAAAACAAAATTCATTCCTTCAAAATAGATGTCCTCATGAATGATCCATAATGAAAATGGAGGAAGAGATGTTGCCAGAAGAAATGCATTGTATTGTTTTCTTGCCTCATTATATGCATGCGATGGCAATTTCTTTATACCCGCCTCTTGTGCCGTCACTCCAAAATTTTTTCTGATTGCCTCCTCTATTTCATGCAGAGGTAGCCATTTCGAATAGTAAAGCTTAATCACCATTCCTCAAGAAGTATCGTTGTTGTTCCAAGCACAAGGAAAAAGCCGTGTATTGTTTTTTCATAAGTTTCTCCCTTATACTCATAACTTATCGTGGCTGTAACAACAGCATGTCCCAAGCCATAAACAGGAATTATAAGGTAAGCTACGCTATAGCTACCCACCTCTGGCAAATAATCGAGCCAGTTTGCTCCAAGGAATATAAGCCCTGCAATGTCTAAAGATTGAATAAAAACATTATGCAGCGAGGCATCCTCTCCATTGAATATTATAATAACTATGCCCCAGTGGAACCACGCAAAATGTATTTCCACATTTGGCTCCTGAATTTCGTGGGCAAGTGAAATAAAAGGTATTGATACAACCAAAATAGAAGTGGCAATGGCAAAAACTATCTTTTTCATAATTTTATATCGCATCCCAAATAAAAACCTTATGCAGGGGGTGGGATTCGAACCCACGAAGGCCTGCGCCACAAGGCCCTGAACCTTGCGCCGTTGTCCGCTTGGCTACCCCTGCAGTTATGAAAAAAGGAGAGGATTTAAAATTTTACTCTTCTGGTTTCTTTTTCGTGAGAATGAGGTAAGCACCGATTGCTCCCGTAATTATAACTGCTGCAAAAATTGCTCCAACAAGTGCCATTCCTCCCATCTCACCTTCTTTTGTATCTTCTTTCCTCTCCATTGTTTCTGCATCGAGACAATAAATTTTCCCTCCTGCTGAGAAAAACACTTTTCCATTTGCTGCAACTATATTCGATGCTATTGGGGTGGTTATGTAATTGTATGTTCCCTCTATTTCATAGGCAGGAGCGAAGCTAAATTCTACCATTCCATTGCTCTTGTTTATTGCATAAAATCTTCCATCGCTTGAATCAGCAAAAATGTAGTCTCCATATAATTTAATATGATGCACCGATGCATTGCAACTGAAAATCCATTTAGCTTCGCCATTGTTCAGACAATATACATTTCCGTCGTAACTCGCTGCATAAACAAATTCATCCGCCTCTATGTCTGAAATACCCCATCCAGCAGTATATTTCCACTTTAGATTTCCTTTTTCATCAATGCAATATACATTTCCATCATAACTCGCTACATAAATTTCTTTTCCCGCCTCCACATCTGTGATTTCGCTACCAGCTTCAAACTTCCATTCATCACATTCTATCTTGTTCCCTTTAATTATATAAATTTGATTGCCAGCCTTTACAAAATCTGCATCAAAATATGTTGCCTCATCTCCCTCATGATATGATATGGATGCTGCAATATATATCCCTTTATCCGTTACTTCTATATCCTTACCGCCCTCTCCTCTCCATATCTGTTTCCCTTTAAAATCGAGTGCATATGAGTTGCGAGATGTGGCAACGTAAATTGCTTTCGTAACCTCCACATCATTTATTTTCTCATCAAATTCTTTTTTCCACAAAAGGCTTCCATTCTCATTGAATACATACAATGTATTGCCATAATATGCACATATTGCCTTTTCATTGTCTGCAAAATCTGCATATTCATGGTTCATCTCTCCTATCTCATATTGCCATAGCAATCTCGCTTCTCTCCCTTTCCCCATATTACCTTTTTCATAGTTTGGTGTAAAATCATATGGCACCCCCACAATTTTAATCCATCCAGCAGGAGGTACATCTCTCACACCCCTTAATTTATAGAGGTTGCTCGTATTCCACACATACGTTGGATTTCCCCAGAATGCCCAGAGAGAGTTATTAAATATCATATCTTCATCAGTAATCTTGCAGTCTGTTGTAAAATCTGTTATTGGGGGAGTGCTCATTATTTTTTTAACGACTTCAGCATTTATTCTGCCATAATATTCTTTTCCCAGTTCCTCAAATTTTATATCTCTTTCAGAAGGTGTATAAAAAAGAGTATAATATTGATAGCCAGTGGCATTCAGTAGCAAATGGGCTAAACGGAATATTGGAGCCTTTATCACCTCATAGCCGAGGATATCCCTCCTCACCCTGAAGTCAAATGGATTGTTTGCACTCCATAAAAAGCCATTTTTTGTGCGGATAACATTATAATGATATAAACCAAACTCCAGTAGAGCTATTTCCTTTTCCTTTGCATCTGCAATAAGCCACTGCGCATTCATAACGCCTGTGTCATCTTTAAGCAAATAGTATATCACATCATCTATGCTGCTTCCATATTGAATTGCCATCCTAGCTCTTATGGCAAGAGGAAGGCCGCGGAGACGATACCATCCCTGAATGAATGTTGTTTCTATCATTGCTATACCCTCATCATTCTGCCAGTAATCTTCATCGCTCCATATGTAGCCGGGTGAGGTAGCTATTATGAGGCGATGGCCCTTGCTCGGCTCAATATCAAGGATAACGTTCCATCTTTGAGCAATATAATAACTGAACCACCACCCGCCGCACCATACTGAATCTGATATCACTATTCCTCCATCGTCTGTTGCATTTCCAACAGCAGCAAAGCCGTTGCAGTGATGAACTGGATATAATGCTGATGCAAGCTCCGTTTCCTTGCCTTTTAATGAGGGAAAGATTGATGCAAGTGAGTTAAAAATATCCCTCAATGGATGAAAGCCCTTCTGAGGATTTGTTAAAATGCTCATAAGTTCGTACATTTCATTGAGTGTCAGAATATCTTCATAACTCACGGGCTTTCCATATATTTCCACACCCCTTGCCCTTGCGCCATCGGCTATGCCCTTTATCTCCTCTTTGTATTCTTCAGGATAGTAGGGCCAGAAAATTTTCATTGCCAGTTTTTTACATTCCTCCCACCATTTTGCAGAAAGCTCGTCATATTTGCTTGAATTTACATCCATTGGGAGATATTTTATTATCACTGGACAGTTATGGATTATATGACTCCATCTATATATCATGTCTGCAATTTCGGCATATAAAAGGTAACCGTGCTGATAGCCACGCTCATATGGCTCTCCTTCAATATGGACATAAATGAGGCCATTTATATTGTAACGGCATGCATTTTCATAAACGCTATTGTTCTCAACATCTATGACATAGTTGAGTGGAGAAAGAAGAGGAATAACAAGCAGCAGTGTGAGCAATTTCATACTATTGCATACAGATGATTTTTATAAATCTTGGGTTTTCCTTTACCCTCGCTTTCCATAGAGGACACAGAGAAATGGAAAAGAGAGGATTTTGCAATATCCTCGTGACTTATGATGCGATAAAGCCACTCTTCTCAAAATTTTATTGGGACATCATATTCAATTTTCTTGATCCTGAAATCCACATATTTGAAATCCCCTGTTTCAAGGTTCCACATCACTTCCACACGCATGGGCACTTTCATGCCCTCTACCTCTTTGTAGTCATGGTAAAACCCGCTCCAGTTTTCCAGCACTCCGTCTTTGAATCTCATCGCCTTAAATTGAACAATCTGCCCCTGCTGGTTGAAATAAAATGTACCTTCGACGGTAATGTTGTTATTCTTCAAGATTGCCCTTGCCGAGTTCTCATCAATTTCTTTCCATATCAAATTTTCAGATGGCAACAATGCGGTGGGGAACCATGGCGCTTCTCCAAGCCATCGAAGGAGTTCACCCTGATCAATTTCTTCACCTTCAGCATCCACTATTTTTATAAGGGAGAGAAGTTTAACCCTGAGATTCCCCCTACCATCAAGATAGGTATCCTTAGCGGAAAACATTGGTACTTTTCCAAACCATACAAAATTTGGTTTTTCAGTAGTGAAATATTCTTTCCCTCTTATTGTCATCCATTTCTGCCCCGGTCTAATTCTAAATTTTCCATCATGTATCAATCTCACATAACTTATATATGATTGATTTTCTTGGAGAGAATATTTGAAATATCTTTGAAGGGGCTCAGGAAGTTGTTCTAACTGATCAGACGAGTAGATTTTATTTGAAATGTTTTGTGACGAGGCAAAAAGATTTTTTACATCCTTTTTTAAATTAGCTTCATTCACCATGCCCCCAATCATTATTGCTACCATAATGAGTATTGTGAGAAGAATAATTACGATAATTATCTTATTAAGCATGTTGGTGAAGCGATGCAGGTTTATAACTCTTCCGAATGATGTCTTGTGGCACAAACTGTATAGAATGTGCCATAAAGCAGCAACATAAGGAAATTTTTATATTTGTTACCCATATATTTTCAAATGGAGATATTTCGCCGCATACTGATGCCAATTTCATCCGAATTCTATTCGGAAGGGCTGATTCAGAGAGCTGCAGAATTTAAGAGGAAATTTGGAGGAGAAGTGATAGCTGTTTATATTGTTGAGGAGAAAACAATAAGGAGAATGGAAGAAGTATCTGAACCTTTTTTGACAGAGGAACAGAGGAAGGAAATGGAAAAAAATATTTTTGAAAAAAGCAAGGAGATGGCGGAAATTATTTTCAGCAAGGCGGAGGAATATCTGCAGGATTTTCGGAGAGAAATATCGATTGGAGAATTTTCTGATGTTATTCTTGAAAAAATGGAGAAGCATGGGGCAAGTTGTATAATGATTGGCTTTGAAAAGGATTGTATGCTCAAATACCGCTTTTTGGAGAGAGTGAAAATACCTGTATGGGTCGAAATAGGAAAAGGAGAAAATATTCTGGGAGTATGCAGCAATCTTGCTCCAAATATCAAAGTCCCATCCTTTACCATTAAATTTGCAGAAGCTATGGAAAAGAGGCCGTATCTTCTTTACATTATAGATACAAGTGAAATGGTTGAAGTCGATGAAAATTGCGTGAAAAAGCCATGCAGTATGGAAAGATTGATGGAAAAGGCGAAAGAATTTAAGGAAAAATATGAACATATTGCCAGAATTGAAATAAGGAAGGGTGGCATTGAGGAAGAAGCTGCAAATTTTGCTGATGAGATAAACGCAGATGTTGCAATTGTTGGTAGAGAAATGAAGAAAAGGGGTATTTTTTCCAAGGAGTTTAAAAAGGAGATGGCGGAAAAAATAAAACACTCTTTACTATTCCTCAATTAAATCCAATTATTGATAGCAAACCTTTTTATTTAAGAAATTCATATGCTTTCATGGAAGATTTGACTTCCTTGACTTCCAGAGAACTTAAGGGGGAGTTGAGGAAAGCAGAAGAAAAATATCGCCAGTTATGTGAAAAAAGAGATGAACTCAATCAAAAAGCAAAACTTTTGAGAGAAGAAAGAGACATGCTTAATCAGGAAAAAAAGAAACTCATTGAGGAAATGAAGAAAGCCAAGGAGATGAGAGACAAGCTTGTAGCAAAAATGAAAGAGCACAAAAAAAGAAGGGCAGAATACCAGCAGCAGGCAAGAGAACTTATAAAGAAAAAGAGGGAACAGCGTGGAAAATACAGAGGAAATAGCCTATTTTTAAGAGCTGAAGAGCTGAAGCTGGAAATAAGAAGGCTGGAATATGAACAGGAAACTGTGCCAATGGATCCAAAAGAGGAAGAAAGGATAATCAATGAAATAAAGGAAAGAAAAAAAGAATATGAAAAGCTAAAGGCACAGCTGGAGGAGCAGCAGCATATAGAGATAGATCTCGAGAATCTGGATAAAGCCATAAATCAGCTGTTCGAACTCGCAGACAAAGAACATGAAATGGTGGTTAAGTATTACAAGGAAAGTCAGGAATATCACAACAAATTTGTAAAGCTTGTTGAGGAAATTGCAAAATTGATAAACGAGGCAAATCAGAAGCATAAAGAATATTTAGAGGTTAAAAAGAGGGCTGATGAGTATCACAGAAGAGCAATGGAGATGAGAGGCAAAATACTTGCAATAAGGAAGGAGAGAAGGGAGAGATATGAAAGAGCAATGAAAATGCTTGAAGAGTTCAATATAAAAGCAAGGAGATTCATGGATGAAGAGGAACTAGAGAAATTCATTGAGGAAAACATGGAAAAACTGAAAAAAGAAGGAAGAATATCTATTGGATTATAATGCCCGGCATTGCAATCGTTGGCCTTCAGTGGGGAGATGAAGGAAAGGGGAAAATAACAGATTATTTTGCAGCCGGTGTAGATTGTGTTGTTCGCTATCAGGGAGGAAACAATGCAGGGCATACAGTTGTCATTAAGGATAAAAAATACAAATTCCATTTAATGCCGTCTGGCGTGCTGCAGGGGAAAAAAGTTGTTATAGGAAATGGTGTTGTTGTTGATCCGGAAGTTTTGCTGAATGAAATCGATATGTTGAAAGGAAATGGATTGGAAATAGATTTGATGGTAAGTGATAGGGCGAATGTTATAATGCCATATCATCGCATGCTTGATGGAGCGGAGGAGAATCTTCTTGGAAATAAAAAAATTGGGACAACAAAGAGAGGCATTGGGCCATGTTACTCGGATAAAATTGCAAGACACGGAATAAGAATGGGGGATCTTTTAAACGAGGAGGAATTGAAAGAAAAGCTGGAAAGAGTGTTGCCAATAAAGCAAAAAATTATGGAATTATACAGGCTGGAAAAAATTGATGAGAAAAAATTATTTGAAACATATCTGGAATATGGAAGAAAGCTCCAAAAATATATTGGAGATACAATATACTACCTCAACAGCATAATTGATGAAAAAAGAGTTCTTTTTGAAGGTGCTCAGGGAACATTGCTAGACATAGATTATGGCACATATCCATTCGTTACTTCATCAAATCCAGTTACGGGAGGAATATGCACAGGCACTGGGGTGCCACCAAAGAAAATAGAGAGAGTAATAGGTGTTGCAAAAGCATATACAACAAGGGTCGGAATGGGACCGATGCCAACGGAAGAAAGAGGCAAAATAGGTGAATATTTAGCTGAAAAGGGGGGCGAGATAGGAACAACTACAGGCAGGAAAAGGAGATGTGGATGGATTGATATGGTTGCTCTGAAATATGCATGCATGATTAATGGTGTGGATGAAATAGCCCTCACAAAACTCGATGTTCTTGATGGGCTCGAGGAAGTGAAAATATGTGTCGCATATGAATATGAAGGAAAAGAAATTGCTCGTTTTCCTTCATCATTGCTCACCCTTGAAAAATGCAAGCCAGTATATGAGACGATGCCCGGATGGGATGGGGCAAGAGGAAAGAAAAAATATGAAGAATTACCAGAGAATGCAAAAAAATATGTAGAATATATTTCAGATCATCTGGGAGTGGAGATATCAGTGGTTTCCACTGGAGCAAAAAGAGAGGAAACAATAGTTCTATAGCCCCAGCTTATCTGCTATTTTTCTCATCGCATCGAGGGAGAGGGAGAGGAATTCTTCCAGTTCCATACCAAACTTTTCACATTCCATTATCCTGTTCCTATCAACTCTTCTTGCAAATGATTTGTCCTTAAATTTATTTCGCAGCGTACTAATCTTCACCTCCGCAAGCTTTTTATTCGGCATAACTAGGGCAGCAGCCACAATCAGCCCGCTGGCGGCATCGCTGGCCCGTAGAGCGAAATCCATCTTGCTTTCCGCCTTAACGCCTGTCATTTCGTTGTGGGCTTTTATCGCATGCAAAGCCTCCTCTGGCAATTTCCCTTCGAGCATCTCTGCTGAGCGAAGGCCGTGTTCGTTCATATCGACGCTTTCATAATCAATATCATGGAGTAAGCCAGCAAGCCACCATATTTTTTCATCCTCATTGAGTTGCGAGGCGAGTTTCCTCATTATAGCAGCCACTGCCATCATGTGTTTCCGAAGATTTTCATTCTTTACTTTATTCAAAAGCTCTTCTGCCTCCTTTTCAGAAAGCATGAAAATAGAAAGCGAGGGATTTAAAATATCTTTGCCAGTTTTTCCTCAAACTCCATTAAATTTCTTACCACATGGCTTCCGTTGCTGTTTCCGCTCCTATCCAGATAGTAAGCCACCAAACCAGCTTGGCGAGGCGCAATATAATCAAATTCATAGTTGTCTCCAACGTGTATGAATTTTCCTCCAACTTTTTCCATTATTTTTCTATAAACTTCCTTATCCTTTTTAGTTTTATGAAAATCGCTCACCGCCGAAAATATCTTCGAGAAAAACCTTCTTAAATCAAGAACCTCCACCTCTATCTCAATGAATTCTCTTGCCGCATTTGAAGTTATTATGAGAGTGGCATTCTCTGAAAGATTTTCAAGTACTTTCTTTACCTCTGGGTATAACCTGAGTTTGTTTTTACAACTAAGTAAAATCTCCTTCCAGTTGGCATCGAGTTTGAATTTTTCAATCCAGTAATGTATATCATACCATTCAAGTGCCTCTGGACCGACTTTTAAATATTCCTCCTCCACCCTCTTTTTTGCCTCTTCAAAATCCAAGCCATATTTTTCTGCATATAGCTCTGGTATCCTTTCAAGCCATACAGCATCCACAAAATCTGTTGTCACCAGTGTTCCATCCAGATCAAATGAGATTATTTCATTCAACTGCATATATTTTTCCTTCATATTCCACTATATTTATTTTTTTCCCTCTTTTCCATCCGCTTGGCTTTCTTACGACGTGCGTTGTATAATCACGGGGGTCCATTATGTGGAGGGTATCTTCCCCCTCATGTATTACTTCAGCTTCTCTTTCCTCAATTTCAACCCATACAGCCCTCTTTAAATCATCCTTATAAACATGCAAAATATCCCCATCCACACCATGCAACTCCACCTTTTTACCATATGATGCTATTCTGTAAAGTTTGTCATTAAGTTTAACAAATTTTCCAGTATATTCAGGCACTCTTATGCTGTATGTATCCCTATATATCCTTTTTCCATCTTTCATTCCAACGAGGGAGGATGAAACTGTAAGCTCCCCTTTCAATGAATCTTTTATCTCCTGTGCCGCCTTTCTCGCCGCCTTTTTGTTGCCAATATAGTAATCAATGCCTCCTCTCACCCTTTCCTTTTTTGAGATAAAAGATTTCTTTTCATTTACATGCCGCTTCACTATCTCATCTACTTCTCTTTCACTATCTATTTTACCTCTAACTTGAATCACTGCCTCAAAATATCCTCCCTTCCTCAAGGAGCATTGAGGGCATAGTCTGTATTTTTCCTTTATCCCCACATCTTTTTCAATTCTTATTCTTTTCCCTTCAAAACTACCTTCACAAATTATCTTTCCATCATCCATCCAGCATTCATAAGGTATATCCGCCTTTATATGCTGCTTTATATATTCCTCTACATCTTTCCATAAATTGCCTCTTTTCCACTCTCCAGCAATTCTGTATGCATCACATTCTTTACAGAATGTTATCTCAACAGCAGATGGAATAACAAAAAAATTGTGCCTCTTTATATAGCAATCTAAGCATAAGCCACCGAATGTTTTTCCTTCCTTGCCGCATTCCACACAGAACATTTTGATTAACAAAAAGGATGCATATTTAAATATTTCACAGAAGTGCAAACTGGGCGTGGGGGACACCTTCGATTATGAGCACATTTTCCTCGTCTATTATACCAACATCTATGCCACATTTAACTGCTTTATGTCCCACTAGATTAGCGATTGTTGCCTGCATGAGATGCTTTTTTAAAAGCTCCTCATCCCCCAGCACATCAGCATAAAACTCCTTAGATACATGAAATTCTATATCTCCTTCTCTCAGCGTCTTTCCAACAAGTTCAGCATCACAGGCAGCAACAAGTATTTCATTCGAGACTGTATAAACTTTGATGTATATTTTATTCGCTAGTGAGTTTGTATCTTCCATGTTTTGGTTCAAATATGATCCCCTCCCTTCTCATCTTGTTTATCAACTTTTCCACGGTATCTCTATCCATGCCTTCATTTTCAGCTCTTGAAATTATTTCTTCGAGCGGTGCAGATGATTCTGTTTCCTTGCATATATCCCTTATTATCTCTGTGAGTATTTTCATTTTATCCTTTTGCGTTTTTGTTATGCCTGTCGTTATAAGATCAATATTGAAAGCCTCAAGTTCTCTCTCCATTCCCACCTTCGTTAAATAATACTCCACTATCCTTATCGCCCTTTCAGCATCTTCCACTGTAACAACATTTGAAAGCCTCATCCTTGCAGAAGCTTCAGCTATTCTTATAAATGCTTCCAGCTGGCGGGGTGTAAATGGTATTGTTTCCTTTGATTTCGCCCTCATATCAACATAATAATCTCTTATTCTCTTCATCGCCTCCTCGGTCAAAACAGGAAATACATTTCTTTTTGCATATGCAATATATTTTCTAAGTAGCTCCGGCTCAATGGCTGGCTTTATTCTGTCTATATCAACATCTTCGTGAGCCATCATCTCTCCATATTTATGGACTTCAAGTATATGGCTTGCAAGAGCATTATCTTTGTCCCTATCTGGCTTATCTGTGAGAGGGAAAATCAAATCAAATCTCGACAACAGAGCTGGCGGGATATTAATCTGCTCTGCTATAGGAGCATATTCATCAAATCTTCCAAACTTTGGATTGGCTGCACCCAGCAGGGCGCATCTTGACTTCAATGTGGCATTTATACCAGCTTTTGCAACACTTATCTCCTGCTGCTCCATTGCCTGATGAAGGGCGTCTCTGTCTTTTGGCTGCATCTTATCAAGCTCATCAACGCATGCTATACCCAAATCAGCTAAAACAAGAGCTCCTGCCTCCAGAGTCCAGCCGCCCTCTCCGAATTCATCGCTTTTTACGGCCGATGCAGTAAGGCCTGCTGCGCTACTTGATTTACCACTGGTATAGATACTTCGTGGAGCGAGTTGTGAGATATAGCGGAGGAGCTGGCTCTTTGCTGTACCTGGATCGCCGACAAGCAGGATATGGATATCTCCTCTTATCCTCGTTCCATCTGGCATGTATTTCGGCACACCACCAAATAGCTGTAAAGCGAGGGCATCCTTTTCGGTTTCCAATCCATATATTGTCGGAGCTATTGAATTTCTTATCTTTTCATAAAGCATAGGGTCTTTGCTCAATTCTTTTATTTTTTCCTCATCTTCCTCGCTTATGTAAATCTCTTCAAATGCCTGCTCCTTTATTTCTATGCTATTTGCATCCAATACTTTGTTGAACTCTGTAAGTTTCATTCTACCTTTTCGCCTTGCCTGCACTCTGAGGATTCCGTTTACAGTAATTCTATCTCCCGGAACAACATCTCCAACCAAATCATCCTCAATATAAACAATCAGTCGCATGGGCTGGGCTCCTCCTCGCAACCCTTCGGGACTTTCCTGCAATTCAATTTTCTGGGCATCGATAAATTCTGATTTTTCAGTAAGTAGCTTAAAACTTGACTTTCTCCCGCACCCTCCCTGATCAGCGTAACATTCTGCCGGCTCAGCCAGTATATTTTCCTCTTGTGGAACTTTTATTATGGCACCACATTTCTGGCACTGAAATGCGGCGTCTTGAAGCTTGGGTCTTACTTCTGTAACCTTTTTAACAAGACCGCTTACAGAAATGAATTTGCCAAGATGGATGGCTCTCAAATCGCGTATTTCAATTTTGTTAGCATCTGGAAGATTTCTGACTCTTAAGTGAAGGCGGGGGGATTCGGCAGCAGCAACATCTATTCTTTTCAACGCCTCTTCAGCGGTATAAATGGCAACATATGGCTTTTCAAGGAGATACTCTCCAAGTTCTGAATCATATCTATCAATATCCCAATAATCGAGAATAACACTCTTTTTTTCTGGATAAAGAAGAGCAGCACTCTCTATTTTATCCTTGCAGTATTCCTGGAAAAATCTTTCCCACTTTTCCATTAGTGCATCGAGTGCTGCCACAGCCATTAGTCATAATCTCTCCACCTTTTATAAATCACACCCTCCTCCCTTGAAATATAAAAGTTTTGCCAGTTTAATATTAAAAATGAGTTATTAGAAAGTAAATGATTGCCATTATTGAAGCAGTTGCAACAGGAATTGAGAAATTATCATCTGGTATCCTGATATATGCCTCTGCTACCGCACCAGTCAAACTGCCAAAGAAAGCGAAAGCTACAGAAGAAATAAAATCAAATTGGGTAAGTAAAAAAATAAATGATATTATGAATGAGGAGACCCAACCCGATAGCATCCCTTCCCACGTTTTTGTTTTTGTTCTGGGTAATATTCTTTTCCCAAAAAATTTTCCAGATAGAGTTGCGAAAGCGTCACCTACAGCAAAAATAAGTAAAGCGGCGACTAAAAGATTTTTTGGTAATTTAAGTGTGTTAAATAACAGTGTTATCATGAACACAGCAGAGAAATACCATTTAACGTTATCTCCCACAATTTCACTGTTTCTTTTTGCTTTCTCTATCACATAAGAGATAATAAAGTATCTTTTTCCTTCTTTTATTCCACTTGTAATGAGAATAGTTGCCATCAAGAGCATGAAGAAAATAGCGGCAGAGAGGGTTAGTGGTATAAAATACACCAGCAATGAAAAAGTTAAACCAAAAGGCAAATGAACAGCAAGTTTCCTAAACACCTCTCTATCCACATTTTTAAAAATCTTTGCTTCTTTTAATTTTTGGGAGCACAAGCCCTATTTTGGTTCAGCAATTTCAATCCTACCATAGTCTGATTTTATCTCTGGTTTATTGTTGTGGATTGAAAAAGCCATGCTACATTTCAATCCTACCATAGTCTGATTTTATCTCTGGATATGTAAAATAATCAACTATTTTGCCCTCAAATTTCAATCCTACCATAGTCTGATTTTATC
>JAGHBD010000065.1 GCA_021161135.1 Thermoplasmata archaeon | reverse complement strand
TTCAAAATCTATATCCATTATTCTTTCACTCATTCTCTTTTCACTCTCCCTTTCCTACACTTTTACACCAAAAATTTTCATTTAAACTCTTCGATTTAATCAGATTTTTTCAGACGAAACTATATAACTTTATGCAACTCCAAGCTTTGGAATACATGACAGATATGCTTTTCTCAATTCTTCCAAGTCAATGTGATAATATATGTCCATTGCCTCCCTTCTTGCATCTCCCCTCAATTCCTGTATAAATTCTCTTGGCATTCCATTTCTTCTTAGCCATGTAGTGAACCAATGGCGACAGCAGTGAGGGGTAAAATGTTCTTCCATTTTATCAGATTTCGGATTGTGTAAGCCAGCTCTTTCTGCCCAATAAACAAATGCATTGTAAATTCCGCTTCTATTAAGCCTTTCTCCTGTGATGTATGAAACAAATAATGCCTTGCAATCTGGTTTTGCAACGCTCTCTCTTTTGATTATCCATCTTCTTAAAATAATAGCCGTTTCATCATCAAAAAATACAATTCTATTGCTTCTTTTTGCTGTTGGCTTTAGATTTATGCTCATATTTTCCCAGTTTATGTCATCCAAATCTATAGATATTAATTCCTTTCTTCTTATACCTGTTTTAGCAAAAAGCAGTGCAATTGCCTTATCTCTTATATCTGGAATCGAATTAATGAAGTTAGCCATTTCACCGACACTTATCAGTTTTCTACGAATATTACCATTATCTTTACTTTTATATCTGTGGAGATATCTTTTTCTGATTTCCAGAGCCACATTTTTATTTATCATCCCTTCATAGATAAGATATTCACATAACGCTGATATTGCTGAAAAATGATTTTCTATGGTTTTTTGATTCAATCCCTTCATTCTCAGATATCCTACATATTCTCTTAGAATTTCTCTGTTAAGCTGGAGCAGATTTATATTCTTTGCTTTCAAATATGATGAAAGAATACGCAGTGGTGATCTATAACTTTGGATTGTACCTTCTGTCAATCCCCTTATTCTACAATCCTCCTCGAATCTTTTTATCACTTCCTTGTCAGTAAGGTTTAATGTTATGCTTTCCATATCCACCACCTCCCCTTATCCTCGATTAATCCATATCTCTCCAGATTCTCTATTTGTCTGGTTATTCCTTTTGCAATATCTGCTTCTCTCATGGGATCTATTTTTAATATCTCAAAAACTTCTCCTTTTGCTATTTTCTTCTTCTTTTTGAATTCGCTTATTAATTTTCTTTCGTAATCTCTATATCCCATCATCTCTTCCAAAAATGGCATTGTTCTGTATCTTTTGTTTTCCTCTTCCAATCTTTCATATGCTCTGGATAAAATTTCATATTTTTCCTCCAGTTCTTTCTTTTCTTCTTCAAGTTTTTTTATCCTGTCTATTAGGTCTGCTCTCGTGCCGTAAATTTCCGCCTCCCTCTCTTGACCCAATGAATTTTCAACGTGTTCTATAACAAATCTCGAAATCGATAAACCAGATTTCTTGGCTAAATCCTGCCATCTTTCTTTCATTTCCTTTGTTGGTAAATAAACCAAAATAGCTCGTTGCATAATAGTGTCTGTCTTGTATTCCTTTTTTCTGCCTTTCTTTTCGAATCGGCTCTTTGCCATTGAGCTACTAACAGATAAGAGTATATAAATTTTAATATTAAAATAGCGCTGAGGGAGGGATTTGAACCCTCGCGGGGCACAAGCCCCACAGGCTCTCAAGGCCTGCGCCTTAGTCCGGGCTTGGCTACCTCAGCACAAAGTGAATATAAAAAAGGGTATAAAAAACTAAAACTAAAAATAAAGGGTGGAGGTGGCTATGACTTCAGCATTATTTCTATGTTTACGCCGTCTGGCACTTGAACTCTCATTAACTGGCGGAGAGCTCTGTCTTGGGCATCGATTTCTATGAGCCTCTTATGTATCCTCATCTCCCATCTGTCCCATGTCTCAGAACCTTCGCCATCAGGGCTTTTTCGGCATGGAACGACGAGGCGTTTAGTTGGCAAAGGTATTGGACCACGCATTCTTATTCCTGTTCTCTCTGCAATAGCTTTTATCTGCTTGCAAACTTCATCAACCTTTTTTGCATCTGTTCCAGTTAATGTTATTCTTGCTATCTGCGCCATATTACTTAATCTCTCTTGGTTCTACGTCTTCAACCACTCCAGCTGCAACAGTCTGACCCATGTCTCTGATAGCAAATCTTCCAAGTTCTGGGAATTCCTTGGCTTTTTCTATTACCATTGGGCGGGTTGGTCTCACTTTTACCAATGCAGCATCTCCCGTCTTGAGGAACTGTGGATTCTCTTCTATAACTTCACCGCTCCTTGGATCGAATTTCTTGAGCAGCTGTTCAAATCTGCATGCTACCTGCGCTGTATGGCAGTGGAATACTGGTGTGTAGCCGACGGTTATCACAGATGGATGGTTCAGCACCATTATCCTTGCCACAAATGATTTTGCCACAGTTGGCGGATTATCAACATGGCCAGCGACATCTCCTCTCCTGATATCTTTCTTGCTCACTCCTCTTATGTTTGCTCCTACATTGTCTCCCGGCTCTGCCTGTGGTATTTGTTCGTGATGCATCTCAATGCTCTTCACTTCTCCTATCACGCCCTTCGGCTGTGTGGATGGCAGGAATATTAGCTTATCTCCTGGCTTCATTACGCCCGTTTCCACTCTTCCTACTGGCACTGTTCCTACGCCTGTAATTGAATATACATCCTGGATTGGCCATCTCAGTGGCTTATCAACTGGCTTTGGTGGAACCTTAAGGTTATTCAGCGCCTCAATGAGGGTTGGCCCTTCGAACCAGTTGAGGTTCTTCTTTTCCACTATGTTGTCTCCCATCCATGCAGAGATTGGTATGTAAGGAACATCCTTATAACCGATGCTTGTAAGGAGCTTCTCTGCCTGTGCTTTCACTTCCTCATATTTCTTTGGATCATATGGTGGCTGTGTAGCATCCATCTTGTTTATTGCAACGATGAGCTGATTAACGCCGAGAGTTCTTGCGAGCCATGCATGCTCCTTTGTCTGAGCCATTACTCCTTCTGTAGCTGCTATAACAAGGATGGCTGCATCTGCCTGGCTTGTTCCCGTAATCATGTTCTTGACGAAGTCACGATGTCCAGGGGCATCGATGATGGTGAAGTAGTATTTGTCTGTATCAAAGCGGCGATGGGCTACATCTATTGTCAAACCTCTCTCTCTTTCTTCCTTGAGTCTGTCCATGACCCATGCAAGAGCGAAGCTCTCTTTGCCTTTTGCCTTCGCTTCCTCTTCGTATTTCTTAATCAGATGCTCCTCTATCTGTCCTGTATCGAGTAGCAACCTTCCTACCAATGTAGATTTCCCGTGGTCGACATGCCCTATTATTACCAGATTTAAGTGGGGTTTTTCCGCTGGCATTTTAATCCTCCTGCTTGTAAATATTTTCGAATATATATATTTATTTGCTTACCTTCGTAAGCCCTCAGATATGGCAGGAGCATTTAAAAAGTTTTCTACGTTGGGCTGCAATGCTTGTAGCAAACATTTAAAGAAAATAATTAAAACTGATTATTAATTAATGATTTATGAAAAGGATGCAAT
>JAGHBD010000011.1 GCA_021161135.1 Thermoplasmata archaeon | reverse complement strand
TTAAAAGAAATGCATTTGGAAGACAGCGAGAAAGTTTCCAGGCAATGCTTGATATAAAAGGCATCGGAAAATTCGAGGCTGTTTTCATAAGAGCTCCTGCAATTTTAAAGGTGAGTAAGGAGGTGGATGTGATGGCAACACTCGATAATTTCATTGTTGCAGCCCGTCAGGATAATCTTCTCGCCCTTGCATTTCATCCAGAGCTTACAAATGACACACGGCTGCATGAATATTTCATAAAAATGGCTATTTAACGCAGCTTCGCCTTTAATTCTTCAATAAAGATTTCTACATTTTCTGGAGCCACCGCATATTTTTTATCTGCCTCTATTAAAACCACATTTCGTCGCCTTTTCAAATAGGCCCATACCCTGCCAATTTTAGGGACACGGAACAAGCCAAAGTAGCCGTACAGCCCGCCAGATGCCCATAGTCGCACAACTTTTAGCCCGATATCTGTAACATAAAAATTCTTTATTTTCTCATATGGAATAACAATATCATTTGCCACTCGCCTTATTATCACGCCATTCTCTGCAATTTCATAACTTTTCGGGGCATAGAAATACGGTATAATTATTATGGCAATGAGCAAAGCATCGATGACGATAGCTACAATAGGGAGATTTTCCAGCAGGATTGCCATATATGTGATTAGTATCATGAGAGATAGGGTAAAAATGATTATAAAAATTGTCATTCCTTTGGCCAGTTTATCATATTCAGCGTTATATTCCATCGATTTTGTATTAGCAAAAAAGTATTTAAATAGTGTTCAAGGCAAATTAATACAAATTTTTATCCCCTGATTGCAGCTAAATTTATTTAAAAAAAATATTTATATAGTTTTGATTTAAACAATTAATAAGAAGGAGAAGGATGTATGTATGAGGCGATAACGAGGAAAGTTGATGACGCCCTCTGCATAGTTCAGGATGATATAATAAAATTTGTGAATTCT
The DNA here is from genome assembly GCA_021161135.1 of Thermoplasmata archaeon. Lineage (GTDB taxonomy): Archaea > Thermoplasmatota > E2 > UBA202 > JdFR-43 > JdFR-43. The sequence goes on along the minus strand of JAGHBD010000011.1, from coordinate 4,151 downwards.
AAAGCGCTTTCATTAAGTGGCTATAAAAAGGAGGAAATAATTGAAAAGCCCTTTTCAAATCTTTTTCCTCAAAGCGAGAGAGAGGAATTGCTCAGGGAATACAAGAAATGGAAGAAGAAAGGAGGGATTTACGAAATGACAATGCAAAGAAAAGACGGCGATAAATTCTCTGCGCAGATAACAGTTATACCCATGGAATACGAGGGGAAGACAGCGCAATGCGTCCTTATAAGAGATGTTACAGAGAAGAAGAGAGAGGAGGAAAAATATCGCCTCCTTGTGGAAAACAGCACAGATGGTATTTTCCTTGCCATTGGCTTCAAACCAGTATATGCGAATCCTGCCTTTCTTAAAATAATAGGTGCTAAATCCTTTGAGGAAATAAAAAATAAAAACTTACTCAAATTTTTACATCCTGAGGATAGAAAAGAAATAAAGGAAGATATAAAGAGGGCTGCATCTGGAAAAATCTCCATAAAAAATTATGAGTTGAGATTCAGAAGATTAGATGGAAAAGAGGTAGTTGTAGAGTTATCCCTCAGTAAAGTTGTGTATGATGGAAAACCCCATGCGCTTGGTGTGGTGAAAGATATTACAGAAAGAAAAAAACTTGAGGAAGCCTTGAAAGAAGAGAGGGAATTGTTTGTTGGCGGACCCGTGGTCGTCTTCAAATGGAAGGCAGGGGAAGAAAAGATACCTGTTGAATATGTTTCTCCAAATATAAAGACTGTTTTTGGATACAGTATGGAGGATATGTTAAGTGGAAAAATTTCATATGATGATATTATTCATCCAGAGGATGTAGAAAGGGTTAAGGAAGAGGTGATGGCATACCGTAAAAAAGGTGTTACACATTTTGAGCAGGAATATCGTATTATAGATGCTGAGGGCAGAATAAGATGGATTCATGATTTTACTGTGGTGAAAAGAGATAAAAAAGGAAAAATAACCCATTATCATGGTTACATTGTAGATATTACAAAAAGAAAGAGAATAGAAGAAAAACTGAAAAAAGAAAGGGAGCAATTTATATCTATACTAGAATGTATTGACCAGCCAATTTATGTGGTGGATATTGAAACACATGAAATATTATTTGCCAATGCAGCTTTAAGAAAAATCTTTGGAGAAGATATTGTTGGCAAAATATGCTATAAAGCTCTGCAAAATCGCGATAGCCCTTGTGATTTCTGCACAAATGAAAAAATTACAGGAAAGAATTTTGGGAAAGTGTATATATGGGAATTCCAGAATAGGGTGAATAAGAGATGGTATCGCTGTATAGACCGCGCCATGATATGGCCAGATGGCAGAATAGTTAGAATGGAAATCGCCATTGATATAACTGACAGGGTGAAGGCGGAGGAGAGAATCAGAAAAGCACTTGAGAAAGAAAGAGAATTTAAGTTGAGGACAGCCCATTATTTCTTCAATCCCATCGCAATAGCAAAAGGATATCTCTCCCTCGCTATTGAAGAAGGTGATGGAAAGGAAAAAATAGAGAAGGCAATACATGCGATAGAAAGGGTTGAAAAAGTCATTAAAAATATCACACGCAGAGGAGAAATTGTTGAATAGCTATATCTCCTCAAATTTATGCTCTCTGAATGTATCTGGGTTTTTCAGCAGTTCCTGCAAATTTATGCGAAGCAGTTCAATGAGCTCCTCCATTGTCATATCCACCTTCCTTTTTCTTCCTATTGGATTGCAGAAAGAAATTATTTCTTTATAGAGGAATGGATGGGATATTCCCATCTCCTCGATTTTTTCCATTGCCTCCCTCGCCATTGAATCAAGTTCAATCAGCTTCATCGCTATTTTGTCTCTATATGCATACGCTTCTTCTATGGGCTTATCAAGAAATACATCTACTCTTTTTGCCATCGACTCATATGCTGAGCCAAAAAAGCGGGGTTGCATTTCATAGGCAATGGCGAGGGTTATGAAATACGGATATTCTATCGCATCTCTAACTTCCATATCACTTTCCAGCATATCCGGCTTTTCATTCATTAATATACGATATACATTTAGCGAGACATAGCATTTCTCCTTGAGAGACATTGCCTTTTCAATGTTGAGTTCCATGAGCTCGTTAGCATACTTTTCAGGAATTTCGATGCACGGAAGTTTTTCTATGCCGAGTTGCTTCGCTGCTAGGAAGCGGTGTTGTCCATCGATTATGATATAGCTGCCATTCCTTTTTATGACGATGAGAGGCACAATGAACCCGATTTTTCTTATGGATTCACTGAGCCTCTTTATATGATAATCTGAGGGTTTCCTCTGAATCTCAATAACCTTTAGCTTTTCAACTGGCAATATTAGCAAGGATTGTTTATATTTATGGAGTGGCTCCTCAATCTCTGCCACCTTTTCCTCCATCTTCCTCCCCAAAGAAGTTATTATAATTAAAATAAAAATTTTATCCTTGCCATATCAATGTTTTAAATTATACATAGTTTGTGCAAGCATTATGCATAATTAATCCTCTTTCTTGGAGAGAAGATATACTCCTATGCATAGAAGAAAAATCCCCGCTATTTGAAGAGGTGTTGCAATTTCATGCAGTATTATGAAGGATAGAAAGGCGGCGAAAAATGGTGAGGATAGCTCGAGAGAAGCTACCTGCGCAGCTTTAAGGCGATGAATGGCTTCATAGTATAAAATTGTGCCCACGCCGACTATTATGCCAACGATTACCTGATAAAGATTTGATATTATGAGGCAGGAAAAGAGGAAAAGATAAGCGGATAAAATTATGGAGGCGAAAAGAAAGCGATAGAAGGCTATAGTTGCTGGAAAAATGCTACGAAGATACTTTCTTGCAGCTATGGCTGTTGTCGCCCAAGCAATTGTTGCAAGGAGAACAAAAAAATCTCCGATGCTTCCAAAATGAAAAGAGAGAAGATTTGAAAAGCTGCGGGATGAAACAAAAATGCCCGAGAACATCATGAAAATCATGCCGGCATAGTCATAGCGTGTAAGGGATTCCTTTAATATGAAAAAGCCAAAAAGAACTATGAAAAGAGGCTGCATATGGCCAATTATAACAGCATTTATCACGGGCACCATTGTGAGGGCAAGAAAGTAAATTAAATCGGCGAATAATGTGCCAACAAAAGCAATGTAAAGGAGGGGAGGTAAATAGCGAGAGGGAAGAGAAATCTTTTTTATATCTCTTATTGCAATGTAAAGCAGAGAGGTGAGACAGGCAAATATTGCCCTTATTGCAGAAGTATGTAAAAAATCTGCAGATGCATAGGCAAGTTTTGTAAAAATGGGTTCAAGAGCCCACATTAAACTTGCGGTAAGAATGAATATGATGCCAGCATGTTTTTCATGCATTACTGTGAAAAGAATAAACGGGTAAAAAAGTTAGGATACTCCGCCTCAGCATGATGGGCATAAAGTTTTATTAACTCACCAGCTATTATATTCTGGATGAATTTCAAAGGTAGAGATGTGATAAGTATAAAGGATTTTTCGAAGAATGAGATTCTTCATATTCTCAAAGTCGCTGAAAAAATGATTCCGATTGCGAAAGGTGAAGAAAAAAGCAAAATGCTCGATGGTTATATCATGGCATCTCTTTTTTTCGAACCCTCCACAAGAACCCGCCTTTCCTTCGAGGCAGCAATGAAAAGATTGGGTGGCAGCGTGATAGGCTTTGCTCAGCCGGGGACAACAAGCATTCAGAAAGGAGAAACGCTCGCAGATACAATAAGGACGGCAGAGAGTTATTGCGATGTTATTGTTATGCGCCACCCGAAAGAAGGCTCGGCGAGGATGGCGGCGGAGTTTGCGGAGGTGCCCATAATAAATGGCGGCGACGGCGCAGGGCATCATCCGACGCAATGTTTGCTGGATTTATTTACAATATGGAAGGAGAAGGGAAAGATAGAGGGAAATAAGGTTGCTCTTCTTGGAGATTTAAAGTATGGAAGAACTGTTCATTCCCTTGCCTATGCTCTTGCTTTGTTTGGCGTTGATATGGTTTTTATTTCTCCGCCAGAACTCCAAATGCCCAAGGAAGTTGTTGAGGAATGTAAGGAAATGGGAGTAAATATAGAAGTTAAGAGCACGCTGGAGGATATAGAGGATATAGATGTGCTGTATGTTACAAGAATACAGAGGGAGAGATTCCCTGA
>JAGHBD010000125.1 GCA_021161135.1 Thermoplasmata archaeon | reverse complement strand
TGTCTATCATATTTGTAATAATCATCTGCTTTTTCTTGGCTCTGGTCTATTTCTTCATCATATAAGTCTGGATTTTTTATCATAAACTGGAGGATTTCATGTATTATCTTGTGGAAAAGATTGGTGATGATGAGCTTATCATCCTCATTATTTTTTATTTCTTTTTTATTCAAAAAAGAAATTTTGATGCCATTCATATTAGGCATCAAAAACATAATAATGATAAGGATGCGGTTGCAGTTACGGTGAAAGGCAAAGGCAGAAAAGAAGGCAAAATTTTTATGTTGTTGTGGATATAATAATGCTCCATCCGAAGGCCTCTATGATCCATGAATAGAGGTGCAAGCGTGGAGCAACAGCGGCATCTACGGGCCCCTGCGCGATAAAGGATGAGCGTCAGGTCAACCCAGATGCCGCACATTTTCCATCGCTTTTATTGCATGAAGAATGAATTCATTCACTTTCGCCTCCATTCCTATCTTTTTTGCAGCCTTTACAAACTCGCCATTTATTTCTTCCACTTCTGTTCTTTTTCCCCTCATCAAATCCTGCAGCATCGATGAATAATTTTCTGCTGTTTTTCTTGCAACATCCTTCGTTTTTTCAATCACCTCTTTTCCTATATCCACTCCATTTGCCGCAGCTATTGAAATGCATTCCATACACACCATTTCCAGCAATTTTTCTGCATTTTTATTTTCCACGAGAAAACCATTTTTGCATTTCAGAATGGAAGTTATTGTATTTATCGATGCATTAATCACTGCCTTCCTCCATATTTCCTTTTTTATATCTGTGCTTATTTTTGTTTTTATCCCGCATTCATTGAAAGCTTCTGCTATTTTTTCCACCCTATTGCTTATCTTTCCATCCATTTCACCTATTATTGTTTCCCCTTTTCCAGCATGAAATATTCTGCCATTTTCCAGAAGTGTTGCTCCTTCACTTGTTACTCCGCCTATAACATTTTCCTCTCCAAAAAATTCTGCAAGAATCTCTTCATTTCTCAGCCCATTTTGAAGAGAAAGCACAGGAAGGATGCCAAATCTCTTTTTAATTTCCGCTGCCGCCCTGCTGGTGTCATATGCTTTAGTTGTTAGAATCACGAGATCATATTTCTCTTCAGTTGCCTCTGTAGATGGATGGAATATACCCTTTGTTTTTCCCTCTATTATCAGTCCGCCCCTTTTTATCGCCTCAATATGCCCTTTTCTACCCACAAGCAATACATGGTGATAAGTGGAGAGCAATCCGCCGATGAGAGAGCCCAAAGCGCCTGCTCCGAATACAATGAATTTCATGAGACGGAAACGTGTTCGACTTTAAATTTATATAGCCGAATTTAGGAAAATTTAAATTCTCTGCAGCATTTAAGTTAAAAATGAAAAAAATTATCCTTATTGTGGATGATGAGAAGGAGATGCATGAGCTTATTGAAGAATACCTCTCCTCAATTGATGCGGAATTTTATCATGCATATAATGGCAGGGAAGCCGTCAAAATATATGAAAAACTTTTGAATCAGAACAAGAGACCCGATATCGTTATAATGGATTTAAACCTCTCAGGCAGCATGGCAATGAGCGAGCTGATGAAACAGTTTAAAGGAGAAGACATAGATGGTGTGGAGGCATCTAAAGAAATAATGAAGATGGATGCCAGTGCCACCATCGTTGGCTTTACCGCCTACGCCCACCTAGAATGGGGAAAAAGGTTGAGAGAAATAGGAGCGAAAGCAGTTTTTGGCAGAGAGATTGGCTTTGATGGATTTGCGGAAAAAGTGGCAAGCATGTTGTGAATCATGAGAATCATTGCCATAATCATTGCAGCCCTCATTTTCCTTCCTTCCATATATGCATTTGATGAAAGAGAAGTGGAAATAAAAGCTGCAATTTATTTTTCCAACATCGAAAGGTTTGCCGACGAAATAAGGATTGCCATCGATTATTCATGGGAAATAGGTGGCATAAAATACAGAATAAAACCAGAAATAGTGAATAGGCAGGACGTGCTGAATGGAAGGCTGAGCAACTTTGATGTTTTCATAATTCCAGGCAGCGGGCGGCATTACTTCGATGCTCTCCTTCCTGAATGGAGAAAGAATGTTCGTGAATTCATCGCTGATGGAGGAGGCTACGTTGGCATATGCGGGGGAGCAAATCTTGCAAGTATGGGGTTTGGAAAGGAGGCTGGGATAAATGAATTGCTGGGCGTGGGGGCGTTAAAGATTGCAAATATTTATGTTAATAACGAGCAGGATGAGGAGTGGCAGTATTTATGGAAGTCGAACTGGGAGTATGGCGGAATACCAATTCGATTATACATTGCTGAAAGCGAGGTGCCAATATTCGATGGCTTTTATGGCAGCTATATAAATATGAGATACTGGGGAGGGCCAGGCATGTATAATGCAAATTTCAATGAGCCGTTGCTTGGCAAAGTTATTCCCCTCGCCATTTATGCTGAAGAACCTATGGAAGTGGCTCCTTTACATTACTGGAAATGGAGGGATGGCGGATGGTATCCATATATGAATGTTACAACAGATATAATGGGGCAATATGCTGTGGTGGCATCCAACTATGGAAAGGGGCGCCTCGTTTTATTTGGCCCTCATCCTGAAAAGGCGACATTTTTCGATGGATATGTGAGAGAATTTCCAGTTCGCCCTTATATGGGAAGATTTACCTGGTTCATTTATGAATGGATAGGAAATAAAAGCAACATAAGCTATAACTGGTGGATTTTGCGACGGAGCGTGGCATGGGCGGCTGGGTTAAGCAAGGAAGAAATGCCATATGCAAGCCAGATAGCAGCATGTATAAAAAAGCCAGAAAAGGGTATATTTTTCAATGGCAGGAAGATATTTGATGCAACAAAATATCGCATATATATTGGCGATATAACTTTTGATGGATATGGCATCCAGTGCGAAAAACTTTTCTTGTATATAGATAACGAACCTTTCATGGAGGGTAAAAATAGAATATCCGCCAAGATATCGCTGCCCAGAGGATGGCATAAATTGAGGATGGTGGCAATAGGTGGCAAAGAAGAAGCAGGCGACGAAACCACAATTCTTTCATTATGAGTAATTCACAAATAAATTGTGTATAACAAGTTACTGCTGCGATAGTATTAAAAATATAGCCATAATCAGGGTTATGCGAGTATATGTAGGAACATTTGATGAGGAGAAAGCAGAACAAGTAGCGGATGATCTAAGAAAGGCAGGAATAAAAGTGGAATTGAGGCATGCCATAGATTTGAACACGGAAGGAAGTTATTATATTGAGGGAAAGTTGAGCGAGCTGAAAAAGAAATTCGGTGATAAATTCAAGGAGATAGAAGAAGTAGAAAAGCATTTTGCGAAGGCAAGAGAATTTTTTCATGAAGGAATAAAAACAAAGGAGTTTGAGGAAAAATTTCTCAATGCAGTTATGCCAGAAAGAAAGAAATTCGAAGAAATCAGAAAATTTCTTCGGGAAAAGGCAAAGGGGCTTAAAAGCGTGCAGGATGCTGCAAAAGTTTTTGACGAAGTGGCAGAAAAATTCGGAAGAAAAAATACAGAGGAATACATGCTGCAATTTATTGATGAAATGCATTACATGAATTTCTTTCATTCACTGCTGGAAAGGAATGGCATAAAATATGAAGGAGAGGTAATGAAGGGACAAATTGCTGACGACCCTTTCGTAAAAGTGTATGTGGAGGCGAAGGATGAGGAGGCTGATGAGGAGGTAAGATATGAATACAGGGTTTTTGTTAGAAAAAGTGTGGATGTGTATGCAAGCCTGATAGATTTACTCTTCGAGGCAAAAAGGCTTGAGGAAATCGTTAATAATAAAAAAGGAAGATATGCCCATCTTCTATTTGCAGCTGATTTGATGGCGAGATTTCTTGACAGGATAGAAGGAAAAAGAGATTTGGATGCATTCATGGATGAAATGGAGGAAATAAAGGAGGAGAATGGCACAATTTTTGTGAGCAGGGCGGCAATGAATGAAATTCTTGAAGCACTGGAAAAGGCAGAGCTAATAAAAATAAAGAAAGGAAAAATAGTGAGGAGGCAGAGGAGCTAAAGAATATCTATTGCTCTCGATAACACTTCTTTGCCTCTGTAATCTGGCAGGAGAAGAGGCGCCTTTCTCTCTTCCTTTATTCTTGCTTTCTTCAATTCCTGCACATATTTATTAACATGTTCCAAGCTCAAGCTGCGGGGCTTTCTCGCCTTCTTTGCATATCTGGCAGCATTTATTCCAGCTATTCTGCCAAAAACTTGCGTATCAAGCAATGAATTGCCCATGAGGCGATTTTTGCCATGCACACCACCTTCCACCTCGCCAGCTGCAAAGAGGGCTTCTATGGTGCCATTTTTGCCGAGCACCCTTGCATCAGCATCTATTTCTATTCCTCCATTTTGGTAGTGCAACGTTGGAAACACAAGGATGGGCTCCTGCCTCATATCAATGCCGAATCTGCTGAACATCCTGAACATTGCCCCAAGGCGTCGCTCTATGGTACCTTCTCCATGTATCATATCAATCATCGGTGAATCAAGCCACACGCCTCGCATTCCAGTTGGTGTAACAACGCCTTTATTGCGTCCATAGCATTCCCTTATTATAGCAGCAGCTTCAACATCTCTCGGCTCCAAAGGATGTACAAATTGCTCTCCATCAACATTAACAGGCTGTCCTCCTAAGCTGCGAACTTTTTCTGTGACAAGAAGCCCAACAATTTGCTCAGGATACGCAACGCCTGTAGGATGATACTGCACAGAGTCCATGTCACGTAGCTTTGCGCCAACGCGATATGCCATAACAAGTCCATCAGCTGTGGCTCCATAATGATTTGTTGTTGGGAAGCCCTGAATGTGCAGGCGACCAAAGCCTCCTGTCGCCATTATAGTTGCCTTAGCCCTCACCACATAATACTGCTCTGTCTCGAGATTGTAAAGCAGTGCTCCGGCAACCCTTCCATTTCCATCAGTTAGAAGTTCTATTGCTGGAGAGAACTCAAGAACTTTTATCCCCACATTCCTTGCCTCATCTCTTATAACTCTCATAATCTCCATGCCTGTATAATCTTTGGCTGAGTGCATTCTCTTTCGGCTTGTACCTCCTCCATGTATCGTAATCATTTCGCCATCTGGCTTTTTATCATACATCACGCCAAGCTCTTCATGCCATTTTATTATGAGGGGGGCATCCATTACGAGGCGGGCTACCAAATCCGGCTTGTTGGCAAAATGTCCTCCTCCAATAACATCGAGGTAATGAATTAGAGGTGAGTCATTTGGCTTATCTGCTGCCTGTATGCCGCCTTGAGCCATTATTGTATTGCTGTCTCCATGTCGAAGCTTCGTTGCAATGATTATGTTCTCTGGCTTTATACCTTCATAATAGGCATAAAGGGCTGCTGCTGTGCCTGCGCCTCCTCCGCCTATGATGAGTACATCCGCTTCATAATCAACCTGGCTCAAATCAATTTCATCTGGCTTTATGAGAGGATATGCTTCTATAATATCTGCTACTTCATTCGGAACAATGCTCCCCTTGCTAACACCCACTTTGAGTTTTCTTTTTGCCTCTGGCTTATAATCGGGATGCCATTTTTTGAGCAATTCATCCTTCTCCTTTTCCTTCATTCTTTCCGGGAGCTTTTTAAGGCGCTCCTCTCTTGTTTCCTCAACTTTCCTGATTGATTTTTCAAATTCCTTCGGATATGCCATTTTAATCCTCCTCCGGCTCTATGTCGCGAGCATTATACAGTTTGCGGAGCTGCGTTACACTCATCTTCATCATCTTCTTCATCTCTTCATCAAATTTGCCTTCTTCAATCTCCTTCACCCTTTCCTCCAGATGCCTTGCCTTTGGTGCTATGTATTTTCCATAGAGGCGGCGGGCAAGCTGGGCAACATGATAGTGAGCTATTTCTGCAGGGCAGCGCATTGCACATAAGCCGCACTGAATGCAGTCAAATGAAAGCTCCGCTGCCTTCGCTATATCTCCTCGCAGCGAGGCTTGGATGTAATCCATAACATCAAGCTCCTGAGGACATGCCTTCGTACATGTATTGCATGAAACACATCTCGCTATCTCAGGATAAAAATTAACCAACGTCTTATCATCAGCCTCTATCTTGTCCATATCATAAATTGCTTTATTTGCAGGCGTGAAAGGAAGCTGAACAAGCCACATTCCATCTTCAACGGTTGTTTGACATGCCAAATCTGCATGGAGCTTATAATCTCCTTCTTTTCTATACACTGTTGCACATGCTCCGCAGAAACCAGCTCTGCATCCAGCACCCCGTATATAACGATAACCAGCATACTCCATTGCCTTCATTATTGTCAGGCCAGCTGGAACCTTGTATTCTTTTCCCATGATATATATCCTAACCATCTCCATTTCCTGCTTTTCTCCCTTCTTACTTTTTCTCGCCATTTTATCCCTCCATTTCAATTCCAAATGCTTCCACCATCAACTCGCTGAAATAATAAACAGGCAGACCAGCAAATTCTGGATGAACTTTCTTAACTTCCTTCTGCATTTCTTTCAAATTAAAATGGCAGAGGGGGCAACTCGTTACTATGGCATCAGCCCCATTACGGCGGGCATTAGTTATTATGCGATAATTAGCGTCTATAACCGCCTCCTTATTACTCGCAACATTATATGAACCGCAGCATTCATTCTTAAGCGGGAAATTGACGACGCTTCCGCCAAGAGCTTCAATGAGTCGCTCCATTATGCTTGGGTTTTCATGCTCATCTATAGCTATCTCTTTCGGCCTCAAAAGGAGGCAGCCATAGTAGGCGGCGTATTTTTTGCCGAGTGGTTTTTTAACAGCCGCCTTTATTTCTTGCAATTTTGCCTCTATAACTTCAAGAGGATGTATTACGCTTACACTCCCATCATAATCTGGCTCTTCATCCATGAATGCATTTATCTTGCTCATTGCCTCCTCATCGCTCTTTGCCATCAAATTTGCCTGCTTCAGAGTATTGTAGCATATTGAGCATGGAGCAACTAATTTTTCATGCCCATCTTCCTTTGCCCTGATTAAATTTCTTATTGCCGCCAGACGATACATTAAATTGTCTGTCGCCAAACTATATACAGTTCCGCAACAATACCATTTGTTCAGCTCTTTAAGCTTTATTCCTATTTTTTCAAATGCCTTTAACAAACTATCTTCAAATACCTTTGCATTCGTTTTTAGCGTACACCCCGGATAATACCCCATCTCCATTTTCTCACCCTGTATATTTGCGGGTCGCACTAACTATTGCTATTTGAGGCAGATTTTTTTCAACATTTTCCAGCTTTATATGGTCAATATTCTTTCTCAATTTTATTAGCCGTATAGCCTCCATTATTTTCGCTATATCCACTTCTCTCGGACATCTTACGCCACATTGATAGCATTGGGCGCAAACCCATGGCGACTTCGCCTCCACAACGCTTTCGTCGCCTAGCTTAACGAGAAGTATAACCTGATTCGGCAGCAAATCCATTTCCTCCACCATTGGGCAGCCAGCAGAGCACTTTCCACACTGATAGCATGCATATAAATTTTCTCCGCTCAGCTCCTCAACCTTAGACAGCAACCAGTTCATTTTCCTCCTCCATTATTTCCTTAACTTTTTCAACTGCAACAGGAACAAGTTTTTTAATTTCCTCCGAAAGCCCTTCCTTTACCTCCATTCCATCTATTCCAATGCCAACTACACGAACCTTGGGCATCCTTATATATCTGGATAGTATGCGGTATGCAGATGGAAAAGCAATATCATGATTTGCAACACTTTCTTCATATTCTTCAACATCTATCTCAACAACTCCTTTCCTGCCCTTCACTGCATCAATTATTATTGCAAATTCATATTCGGCGATCATTTCAGCAAGCTCAAGCCCTCCCGCTTCTGCAAACTTGACATCTGCATTTATTTTGCCGTGCAGCCTTTTCGCTACTTCCAGCCCGACAGCATCATCGCCCAGTATGGGGTTGCCAACTCCAACTATTACGCTATACATTCTTCTTCAGCCTCTTATAGAGTTTATTTCCTCTATAAATATTCACAACAAGCGGTGTATCACCGAGGGCATGGGAAGCGCATGCTAGGCAAGGATCATAACATCGAAATGCTGACTCAACTTTATTGAGGATAATGTCATCCACTTTTCCTTTCTTTATAACTTTTTTTGCAGCATTCGCCACACTCATATTTATGGCAGCATTGTTGTTTGTTGTCGCAACTATGAGATTTGCCTCCTCAACTATACCATGCGAATTGAGTTTATAATGATGGATTAGCACTCCTCTTGCCGCCTCAACAACACCAATGCCTTCATCTGGCTCGTTGGGCATTGCCCTTATATCTGTGCCAGTTATGGCATTATGGCGGACTAAATCATACATTCTTTCTGCTGCATTAAGCATTTCTATAAGGCGAGCGTGATAAAAAGCAAAGGTTTCATGAACAACGCCTTCTTTCTTAAACTCCTCAAATTCCTTCATCGCTTCCTTTGTGTTCATTCCATCTGCTGCATTTAATCTTGCCAACGGCCCCACTCGATATATTCCGCTTTTCTCTCCATCCACGAAGCCTTTCCATCCAACCTTCTTAAGGTATGGGAATTTTACATATGTCCATTCCTCAACATGCTCCTCTATATGATTTAAAATATCTCCTGTCTTTATTTTTGCAAATTCTTTTCCGCTCGGCGTTACAATGCGAATATCACCATCATAATAATTTACGTGGTTATTTTTATCAACAAGCCCCATGTAATATGTTTGCAAACTATCTAAGCCGAGTAATTCATTCCATCTCTTGCTCTCAAATACCTCCTTAAATATAGCCAAACTCGTTTTTGCAAATTCTATGCATGACTTTGCCTTCTCCTCTATTTCCTTCCTCTCATCCTCTCCTATCCCTTTGCTCACTCCTCCCGGAATAGCGGCGACGGGATGTATCTCCCTTCCTCCAAGCATTTTGACTATTTCCATGGCATAGCGGCGATGCTTAACAACTTCCTTGCCAATCTCCATTCCAAATTTTTTGATTAGGCCAATAACATTTCTTTCCTCCTTCGGCACATCTCCAAGCAGAACATCGATGCCTCCAAGATAATATAAGTGAAGGCAGTGGTCATAGAAAATATAGGCATTGTAAAGGAGTTCTCGTAAAAGCTTCGCTGTCTCAGGTGGCTCAACATTGAATGCGTCATCGAGCGCTTTTGCTGCCGCCATGTGATGTGCTTCGGGGCATACACCACAAATGCGTGCTGTTATTATTGGCATATCCTCTGCTTTTCTCCCCCTGCAAAACATTTCGAAACCACGCAATTCTGGAATCTGCATGTAAGCCTTCTCCACATTTCCTTTGTCATCCAAAAATATCTCAATTTTTCCATGCCCTTCAAGCCTAGTTATGGGATCAATACTAACCTTCATCCTTAACCCTCCCTTTTGGTAATAATTTTGCAGTCGTATATTTATAAAATGTCCCTACCATATCCTGAATACTCTCTATCACTTCCTTCTCCCTTTCCTCATCCATCTCGCCCAGCAAGGAAGCGATGGCAGAAAGCATCGCTGCTCCCTGATTGCGAACCTTCGGCGGCGGCCCCATGCAGCCTGTGCATGGAATATTCGCAGCTATACATTCCCCGCCGCATCCAGCAAGCGTTGCAGGCCCCATACATATTATGCCTTGGGCTAGGAAGCATTTACCATCGTCCTGCTTCTCATGCCATCTATAGAAGCGATCTATCTCTATCTTATCTGGCTTCGTATCTCTGCGGGGACATTCATCGCATAGGGCAACGCTTTTACCAAACTGTGTTTTGCCCGAAAGCAGCGCTTCCAAAGCTTCGATAAGCACTGGCTTCGGTGGTGGGCAGCCAGGAATGACTGCATCAACCTTGACAACGTTACTCAGCACTTTAAGGTGGGGGAGAAATTCTGGAAGCTCAAGCTCTCCTGCTTTTTCCTTGGGAACAATTTTTTCTTTGTTAGGCGTTGTCTCATTTTCCAGATAAACAGCCCTGAAAATCTCCTCCTTATCATACAGATTTGCCAGTCCTATAATGCATCCTTCAATTGCACATGAACCATACGCAACTAAAATCTTCGATTTTTTTCTCAGCAATTTCGCAATTTCTTCATTCTCGCTCGTCCTTATTGCTCCATTATAAAAAGCAATGTCTATGCTTTTATCTGGCATTTTTTCCAGATCCTCATATTTGAAATCTGTGGCACATGGCCAGAAAACAATTTCTATGTCATCAAGCAACTCCAGCAACTTTTCATGAATGCCAAGCAACGAAACATCACATCCACCACATCCAGCACCCCAGTACATGGCTATTTTCTTCTTCATCTTACTTCCTCCTCAATGGTGATGGGCCGAGTTGCCTTATCTCCTCAACAAATTCCTTCATAACTCTCGCAAATTTCGCCCCTTCCGTAGCGGAAACCCACTCAAGGCGAAGGCGGCGGGGATTTATTCCCATTTGCTCAAGCAACTTTTTCAGCATTTCCACTCGCCTTCTTGTTCTTATGTTACCATTTACATAATGACAATCTCCTGGATGACAGCCACCTATGAAAACACCATCTGCTCCTCTCTCAAATGCCTCCAGAATGAATTCTGGATCAACTCTGCCAGAACACATGACTTTTATTGGAACAACATTCGCCGGATATTTAAGGCGGGATGTGCCCGCCATATCTGCGCCTGCATAGGCACACCAGTTGCATAGAAAAGCTACGATCTCTGGCTCAAAACTCATATTATCACCTCTATCATCTTCTCAATCTGCTCATCCCTATAATTGCGCATTTCTATGTTATTGCTCGGACATGCGGCAGCGCATGTTCCGCATCCCTCACACAAAGCTTCTATACATTTTGCTTTTCCGTTTGGCTGGCGCTGCATTGCTCCATATGGACACACGCTTATGCACACTCCACAACCTGAACAATGCTCTTCATCCACAACTGCCACCATCGGATCTTTCTCAAGCTTGTCTTTAGCAAATAAAGCAAGAACTTTGGAAGCGGCGGCACTTGCCTGGGCGACGGTGGCAGGAATATCTTTCGGAGCCTGAGCGCATCCAGCAAAATAAATGCCTCTCGAGAGGGCTTCAACTGGTTTTAACTTTGGATGAGATTCCTTTAAAAATCCTCCAACGCCTGTTGCAACTTTAAGAAGCTGTGCTATTTCTTTCGTTTCCTTCCTTCCAACTATTGCCATGGCAAGCACAACCAAATCAGCTTTTATCTCCACCTTTTTGCCAGTTAGAGTATCGACGCCCCAAACAACAATTTTATCTCCCTCCCTGAATATCTTCGCAACTTTTCCACGAATATAGTTTATCCTTTCCTCCTCCATAACATTGTTGATGAATTCCTCATAATCTTTTCCTGTCGCCCTTATATCAATGTAAAAAACGTATGCCTCTCCATCTGGAACATGATGCTTGTAAAGCAGGGCATGCTTTGCGGTATACATGCAGCATATGCTGCTGCAGTATGGCATGTGCTGTTTATCCCTCGAGCCTGCACACTGAACAAATACAACCTTTTTGGGTGTTTCGCCAGTGGAAGGCTTTATTATGTTGCCGCCTGTTGGCCCGCTGGCGGAAAGCATTCTTTCGAACTCCAAGCTTGTTATTATGTCGTCATCCTCTCCATATCCATATTCAACAAGATTGCTTTTATCATATAAGTCATAGCCAGTTGCAACTATAATGGCGCCAACCTTTTCTTCCACAATTTTTGGCTGCATATCATAATTTATTGCATTTGCCTCGCATGCCTCCCTGCATTCAGCGCAAGTTAGCGGAGCCAAGCCAAGACATGCCTCCCTATCTATTGTATATGTTGATGGAACCGCCTGCGGGAATGGAATGAAGATAGCTTTTCTCGGCTTCTTTTCCATGTCAAACTCATTTGGAACTATAACAGGGCATACTTTTTCGCAATCACCACAAACAGTACATGCATCCTCATCGACATAGCGAGGCTTTTTGAGTATTTTTACATCAAAATTGCCCACATAGCCGGAGATATCGATAACCTCGCTGTAAGCCATTAACTTTATTTTCGGGTGCCTGGAAACGGCAACCATTTTTGGCGTTAAAATACACTGGCTGCAGTCGAGTGTTGGAAATGTCTCGCTAAGTTGAGCCATTCTTCCTCCTATGCTCGGCTCTTTTTCAACCAGAATAACCTCATAGCCAGCATCCGCAATATCTAGTGCTGCCTGAATGCCGGCGATGCCACCGCCTATAACAAGGCATTTCTTTTCTACAGGCACATAGATGGGCGTTAGATCCTCATTGCCCTTGAGTTTCTCAACCGTTGCCTTCACTATTTTTATCGCCTTCTCTGTCGCCTCCTCCTTTTCATGAACCCATGAGCACTGCTCCCTTATATTTGCCATCTCGCATCTCTGAGGATTGAAATAGTCCTTGCATACATTGCGGAATGTTTCTTCATGCATTGAAGGTGAGCATGCGGCTATCACGACGGCATCAAGATTTTCTTCTTCTATTTTCTGCCGTATGAGATTCTGGCCGGGGTCTGAGCACATATACTGATATGTCGTCGCAAAGGCAACACCCGGGTATTTTCGCAGCTCCTCAGCAACCTTTTCAACATCAACAACTCCCGCAATATTAACGCCGCAATGGCAAACGAAAACACCTATTCTCCTTGCCATTTTATCCCCTGCTTATACCCTCTTTCTAAAGCATCCTCGTTTAATTCCCTAAATTTAGCTGGCACACTTTCCAAAACAGCCTTTTTAATTGCCTCATATGAAACAAGCTTTGTTACGCCTGTAAAGAAGCCAAGCATCACAATATTTGCAACTATTCTTTTGCCAAGTCCTTCAGCTATCCTCGTCGCCGGAATTTTCGCAACTTTACCCTCGCCGTTATGCAGCTTCACCAAATCTTCATCAATAATGAGTAAGCCATCATCTTTGAGCAATGGAGCAAACTTTTCGTAAGCACCCTGACTCATTACAACAAGCACATCTGGTTGCGTTACGTATGGATAATCAATTTCCTCCTCACTTATGACAACATTGGAGCTTGCCGCCCCTCCTCTTGCCTCTGGCCCATAAGAAGGCGTGAAGACAGCGTTTTTACCATCATATATGGCGGCTGCCCTCGCCGTTATATTGCCCATTAAAATTATTCCCTGCCCTCCGAATCCGCCAAACTTTATCTCCACCCTCATTTTCTCGCCTTCTTTATAAGCTCCTCAACCGCCTCATTAAACGTATGCTTTTCAATATCAACGAATTTGCCAACTATAATATCTCCTCCTATTTCAATATCTGCCTCAGAGGGATCTATTCCATGCTTTATAACAGAATGTTCTTTATAATAGCGCAGCGTATCCAGTCCGCTTGGCTCTCTATTGCGGCGCCCGAAGGCAGTGGGGCACGGAGCTATAACTTCCACAAATGAAAATCCCTTTTTATTCAATGCCTCCTTCATACTCTCTTTCAAGCGGCGGACATGTAGTGTTGTCCATCTCGCTACATACACTGCGCCAGAGGCGGCGGCAACATGACATAAATTGAATGGATGCTCTATATTGCCGTATGGAGCAGTCGTCGTTCTTGCTTCCAGCGGTGTTGTGGGGCCAAGTTGCCCGCCTGTCATTCCATAGTTGTAGTTATTTACACATATAACTGTCATGTCGATGTTTCGGCGAGCTGCATGTATGAAGTGATTTCCTCCTATCGCAAATAAATCGCCATCCCCGCTAAATACAACCACTTTCAACTTTGGATTTGCAAGTTTTAAGCCAGTGGCGAAAGGAATGGCTCTTCCATGAGTGGTATGATATGAATCAACATTTATGTATCCAGCAACTCTTCCTGCACATCCTATGCCAGATACAACTGCAAGATTTTTCAAATCTATCTCTGTTTCTTCCAGCGCCTGTAAAAAGCAGTTTAAAGCCGTCCCCAATCCGCAACCTGGACACCATATGTGAGGTATGCGATCAGCCCTCAGATATTTATCAAATGGATGACTTTTTGCCTCAATCTCCATTGTACACCTCCTTTATTTTTTCATATATCTCATGTGGCTTGTGTATCTCTCCTCCAAATTTTGGCAGCAGAATAACTTTTTCCTTGCCAACATTTCTCTCCACTTCCAATTTTATTTGCCCATAATTTATCTCGACAACAATGAATTTTTTGATGTCTCCTGCAATTTTTTCAAAATATTCATCTGGGAATGGCCATATTGTTCGCAACCTTATAAGCCCTACTTTATAGCCTCGCCTCCTTGCTTCCTTCACCGCCGCCTTGCTGCTCCTTCCAGAAATGCCGAAGGAAACGAGGGCAACATCTGCATCATCCATTTCATATTCATCAATGTCTCTCATTTTCCTTTCATTTTTTCTTATCTTGTCGCATAATCGCCTTACAAGCCTTTCCTGCACTTCAGGATCAGTAGCTTGAGGATATCCTTTTTCATCATGAGTCAATCCTGTTACATGAACATTATAGCCCTCGCCTGCACATGCCATTGGAGGAACATATCCTTCTGGCTTAAAAGGCAGATATTTTTCAGGTGGGACATCTGGCTTTTTTCTATTCACAATCTTTATTTTATTTTCTGGAGGAATAACAACCTTTTCAAACATATGGGCGACGCTTTCATCCATCAAAACAACGACTGGCACCCTATACTCTTCAGCAAGATTAAATGCCTTTATGGTTAAATCAAAACATTCCTGAGGGGATGATGGCGATAAAGCTATTATCTCATAATCCCCATGGCTTCCCCATCTTGCCTGCATCACATCTGCTTGTCCAACGAGTGTGGGCATTCCCGTGCTGGGACCAGCGCGCTGCACATTTATAACTACGCAAGGCGTCTCCGTCATTGCCCCAAGCCCGATATTCTCCTGCATCAATGAGAAGCCTGGGCCGCTTGTAGCCGTCATTGCCTTTGCTCCTCCCCATGAGGCGCCGAGTATTGCAGCCATCGAAGCCAGCTCATCTTCCATTTGAATGAAAACACCGCCAACCTGTGGAAGGCGGCGTGCCATGTGCTCAGCTATTTCCGATGAAGGCGTGATGGGATAGCCAGCAAAAAATCTGCAGCCAGCTGCTATCGCTCCCTCTGCAGCCGCTATGTTGCCGCTGTAAAATTTAATCTGTTCCTTCTTCATTTTCCTCCTCCTTTTCAATGTAAATTGCAAATTCTGGACATATCAATGAGCAGAAACCGCATCCAATGCATTTTTTCTCATCGCTTTCCACAAGTTTTGGCGGATGATAACCTTTAGAATTGAATTCCTCTGATTCCTGCAAAACACCTTGAGGGCAAAATTCTATGCAAAAACCACAGCCTTTACAGCGATCCTTAATAATATAGACTTTTCCGTGGGGTGGTTTTAATTCCTTCTTTACCCAGTACTTCATCTTATCCTTCCATTTATTGTTT
>JAGHBD010000131.1 GCA_021161135.1 Thermoplasmata archaeon | reverse complement strand
GGATAAAAGCTACAGATATAAGAAGACAGGGAAGAAACACAATGGGCGTAAGATTAATGAGATTGAATGAAGGAGATAAAGTCGTGAGTGTAACGAAAATATAACTATTTTATACGGCAAGATATTTCTAATACAATGGATTATGCAAAACTGGGTTTCAGAGCCGGCCTGGAAATTCATCAGCAGCTTGCAACCCACAAACTCTTCTGCAAATGCCCTTCACAACTCACCGAAGAATACTCGAGCATATTTGAAAGAATCCTCCGCCCTGTTCAATCAGAACTTGGTGAGATAGACAGGGCGGCGGTGGAGGAAGCCAAAAGAGGAAAAAAGTTTGTTTACCTCGCCTCACCATCATCTTGTCTTGTGGAAGCTGATGAGGAGCCGCCTCATGCCGCCAATGATGAAGCGATTGATATAGCTCTGACGATTGCTCTAATGCTTAAAGCAGATATTGTTGATGAGATACATTTCATGAGAAAGATAGTTATTGACGGCTCAAATACCACTGGCTTTCAGAGAACTGCTCTCATCGCAGTTAATGGAAAGGTGGATGATGTTGCAATAGAAACAATATGTCTCGAGGAGGATGCAGCCCGTAAGATAGGAGAGGAAGGTAAAAAAGTTAAATATGCTTTGGATCGCCTTGGAATACCGCTCATAGAAATAGCAACAGCCCCTACCATAACTTCACCAGAGAAAGCAAGGAGGGTTGCGGAGAAAATTGGATTGATATTGAGGGCAACAAAAAAGGTTAAGAGAGGAATAGGCACAATAAGACAGGATGTCAATGTTTCAATCAAGGGGGGCAATAGGGTGGAAATAAAAGGAGTGCAGGAACTGAATGATATCCCTAAAATTCTGGAGAATGAGGTGAAAAGACAGATTGAGCTTATAGAAGTAATGAAGGAACTGAAAAAGAGGGGAGTGAATGAGGGAATAATAGAAAAGGCAAAGATAGAGGATGTTAGTGATGTTTTTAGAAATACAGAATGCAAATTTATAAAAAAAGCCCTGAAGGAAAATAGCGTAGTCCTTGCTTTAAAACTTGATGGATTTTCTGGCGTAATAGGCGGGATAAAATACAAGGAACACCGCCTGGGCAGAGAATTTGCAATGCATGCAAAAAAGAGGGGGGGCGGGATAGTTCATTCAGATGAACTCCCAAATTATGGAATAAGCAGCGATGAAGTTGAGGCAGTTAAGAAAAAACTTGGTTGCAGGCAGCGAGATGCATTCATACTTTCTGTTGGAGAGAAGAGAATTGCTGAGAAATGTTTGGAAGCGGTTATTGAAAGGGCAAAACAGGCATTGCATGGCGTGCCAAAAGAAGTGCGGAGAGCATTGCCGGATGGGCTTACAGAATATATGCGCCCCATGCCCACGGCTGCGAGAATGTATCCGGAAACAGATGTTCCGCCAATAAGAGTAAGCAAAAGAAAAATAGAGCAACTTCGTAAAAAATTGCCAGAATATCCAGAGAAAAAGGTAGGAAGGATGGCAAAACAGTATGGAATAAGCATGGAAGAGGCGAAGCAGCTTGTTTATTCGGGGAGAGATGACATATTTGAAGAATTTGCCAGAAAATATGTTGGTTATGAAAGAGTGGTTGCAAGAATTTTATTGCATGTGGTAGCGGAGGCAATCAAACAGGGATTTGATGAAGCCATCGTTATAGAAAAAATGCCTCCTGTATTGAATGGATTGAGAAAGGGTCTATTTGCAAAAGAGGCTGTCGAGAATCTTATCTTGCATCTTGTGAAAAATCCGGAAAATACGCTCGAAGATGCAATGAAGGAGTGCGGCATTAAAAGGATGGGCGAGGAAGAAATAAGGCAGATGATAAGAAAAATAGTTGAGGAAAGAATGGATTTTGTTAAGGAGAGGGGCGAGAGAGCCATATCGCCTTTAATGGGTGTTGTAATGAAAGAGCTGCGTGGAAAAGTTGATGGAGCGATGGTGAATAAAATACTGAGAGAAGAAATAAAGAAAGCACTCGGGCAATAATTCAATTATTATAAATACCTCCATCATATTTTATCCCATGATTTCAAAGCCGAGAGGCACGAGAGATTTCACACCAGAAGAGATGAAAAAAAGGAGATGGCTTGAAAGGAAAATGAGAGGAGTTTTTGAGAGATATGGTTATGAGGAGATAGCTACACCCACTATTGAACATCTCGAACTCTTTACCTTAAAATCAGGCGAGGGAATAATCGAAGAAACTTATGCGTTTGAAGATAAGGCAGGGAGAAAGCTGGCACTCCGTCCTGAGCTAACTGCGCCGGTCATGCGTTTTTATGTGGAGCGTTTCCAAATGGAGGCTAAGCCCCTCAAATTTTATTATTTCGGCAATTGCTTTAGATATGATCGCCCACAGAAAGGAAGATATAGAGAATTCTGGCAGTTTGGATGCGAACTTATAGGAAGCGATAAGCCTGAGGCGATAGCAGAACTCATTTCTCTTGCATATAATATTTTGAGAGAGAGCGGATTGAGGAATGTAATCGTTAGAGTAGGCAATCTCGATATTCTGAGAAAATTTTTGGATAGCATAGGGGCAAGAGATGCAGAGATAATGCGACTCATTGACAAAAAAGATTTTGAAGAACTCCAAAAAAGGATGGGGAGCGAGGAATTCAAAAAATTTGAGGAATTCATTGGAGTCAAGAATATAGATGAAATAGAATATGAGGAGGCAGAAAGAATGAAAGAAGTTTTCGATTTTCTTGAAGAGTTTGGCATCCCCTATAATCTGGATCTCTCCATAGCAAGAGGGCTCGACTATTATATTGGAATCGTTTTTGAAATAGATGCTCCAAGACTGGGAGCGGAGAAGCAGCTATGCGGAGGAGGAGAGTACAACCTTGTGCCTCTTCTTGGGGGAAGAAAGGTGGCAACTGCCGGATTTGCAATAGGTTTTGATAGAACTTTGCTGGCTTTGGAAATTGAAGGAGCGGAATTTGGGGAGGAAGAAAAGCCGGTTTATGTGGCATATATGGAGGGAATGATTAAAGAGGCGATAAAAATCGTTAAAATGCTAAGGCAACAAGGTATAAAGGCAGAAATGGATTTGATGAGGAGAAGCATATCAAAATCTCTCGATTATGCAAACAAAAAGGGTATAGAAAAAGTGATAATAGTTGCTCCCGATGAATGGAAAGAAAATATGGTTATAATAAAGGATATGAAAAGTGGCGAGCAGAAAAAGATAGCGATAGGAGAGATTACAAAAGAAATTCATTCATGAATATGGGTTCCTGTTTTTCCCTGCAATGCCTCCCATGCTTTATTTATGGAAGTAATGATTGTTTCCTTTCCTCCATTTCTGATAAAATTTATGGCAGCCTCTATTTTTGGACCCATAGAGCCAGGAGGAAAATGTCCATCCTTATAATACTCCTCGATTTCTTGCAAACTTACGTCGGTGAGAGGCATTTCATTTTCCTTTCCATAGTTTATGCATACATGCTCCACATCAGTTAAAATGAGAAGTATATCCGCCGCTACTTCATTTGCCAGTTTTTGAGAAGCTAAATCTTTATCTATAACAGCATCTACGCCTTGCAGCCCATCACCTTTTTTTACCACAGGAATCCCTCCTCCTCCTGCTGCAATAACTACTATTCCCTCTTCCATCATTTTCTTTATTATATCTGCCTCTATAATCGAAATTGGTTTTGGAGAAGGAACGAGAATACGCCATCCTCCTTCAACTCTACCCATAACATAGCTTTTTTCCAGTTTCCTCGCCTCCTCCTCAGAATATATAGGGCCAATGGGTTTTGTTGGCTTTTTAAAAGCCTCGTCATTTTCATCAACCAGAACCTGTGTTATTATAGTCGCTATTCTCCTATTTATTCCCTGTCTTTCAAATTCATTCAGCAAACATTGCTGGACAATATATCCAATTTCTCCCTGAGTGAGGGCGCCAAGAACATGGAGGGGCATGGGCGGCACTTCCCTCATTGCAATTTTCTGCTGCAGCAGGAGGGCGCCGACCTGCGGACCGTTGCCGTGTGTTATGGCGATATGCCATCCGTTTTTAATCATTTTAGCAATCGATTTTGCGGTGCTTTTCATTGCTTCAAACTGTTTTTTAATTTCTGCTTTCCTCTCCTTTCCTGTTAAGGCATTGCCCCCCAGAGCCACTATTGCTTTCATAAAGGTAATATCTCTGATATATAAAAATATACTAAGTTTATCTTTAATTTGTGGATAATTCCATCAGTATATAAAATTTGTCTTGGCAGAACAATTTTGTCCAAAATTAGCAATATATATGGTTTTTTAATATATTGTTGGAACATGAAAGAAATGCTCCTGTTTGAAAAAATGAACAACCCCAAGCAAAATTTGCGTTCAATGAGCAGTGATGAGGGTGTTTTCATACTTGACAGGAGAGGAGAGATAATATTTGCCAATAGCAAAGCAAGAGAGGTGTATAAGCTCAAAAGAGAGTTGAGGAAAACATTGAGGCATAACAGAACAAAATTGAGGAGCGGCAACAAAGAAATTGTGCTTTATCCGATTTTTGATGAAAATGAGTTAAAATTCTTTTTTGGTGTTGTAAGGGATATGGAGGAAATAATCAAGATAAAAAAAGTTCTTGACATAACATATGAAAGGGTTAAGGCATTTCGGGAAGATATAGCTCATCACTTTTTTAATCCAATAGCTATAGCGAAGGGTTATTTGAGGTTGCTATCTGATAAAACCATGGACCCAGATGATAAAATGAAAGTAGAGAAGGCAATGACAGCCATAGAAAGAGTAGAAGCCGTAATAAAAAATATTGTAATAAACGGGAAGATTTGTGAATGATTGAATCTGTTTTCAAGATTAATTATGGACCGGGCGGGATTTGAACCCGCGACCTCTGCCTTGCGAAGGCAGCGATCTTCCCCTGATCTACCGGCCCTATTCTATCTTTACATGAGATATACCCTCTTCATCCTCATAAACTTTTAGGATATGTTCCATCGAATCCTTTATTTCTTCAATGTGAGTGATAAGCAAAATTTGTTTAAATTGTTTTTTTAACTCGGCAAGGGCATTGAGCACGTTTTTTCTCCTTTCTCTATCCTGAGAACCAAATATCTCATCGAGAGCAATAAAATTAAGGGCTACATCTGCTCTCTGGGCTATCAATTGCGATATGGCGAGGCGGAGGGAAAGATTTGCCAGATC
The DNA here is from genome assembly GCA_021161135.1 of Thermoplasmata archaeon. Lineage (GTDB taxonomy): Archaea > Thermoplasmatota > E2 > UBA202 > JdFR-43 > JdFR-43. The sequence goes on along the minus strand of JAGHBD010000131.1, from coordinate 13,310 downwards.
CTTTTCACCACCAGAAAATCTATCGAGCTCGAATTTCTCACCTCTGTCATAAATCCATATATTGTAGTTCTCATCTATCTCGATATCCTTATATTTTCCATTGGTAAATGTTGAAAAGAAATGAGATGCGTAGTGAGAGAGCAAAGGACCAATTTTTGAAATTAAATAATTTTTAAACTGATTTAAGAGGCCTGTATCTCTATCTCCAGCAAGCAGTTCAAGATTGGCAATCTCTTTTTTCAGTCTCTTTATCTCTTCCCTTTGTTTTTTCTGCTCTTCTATTTCTTCCGAAATTCTCTCTATATCTTTTTGCATAAATTCGATCTCACCTTTCAATTTTATCAGCTCTTCTCTTGTTGCATGAAATTCCTTTCTGATATCCTCATATTCTTTCTCTATCTCTTCATATCTTTTCATATCAAAATCCAGCAATTCAATTTCTTTGAGTCACTCTCCTATTTCCTTCACAATGAATTCGATTTCCTCTTTAATTGCTTTTAATTCTTCTTCAACTTTGGGTATTCTCCTTATCTCGTTCTCAATAACAATTGCCTTCTCATATAAGCTACGTAGGCGGCGAAATTCTTCTGTCACCCTCTCATATTCATCTTCATTGAATTTTATTTCTCCCATTTCCTGTATTTTTATCTTCACCTCTTCCATTCTACCTTCTTTTTCCTTCCTTTCCCTCATGAAATTTTCAATTCTCCCTTTAATCACTCGATACTCGAGCAAAATTTTCTCCAACTTCTCCATCTCTTGCACAAATTTTTCTTTCTTATTTCTCAACTCCTCTCTTTTTTCTTTCAGCTTTTGCATGTTTTCTTCTATTATTTGCTTCCTTTTTGTTTGTTCCTCAAATTCAATATTAAAGTTTTTGATTATTTCCTCATATTTTTCTTTCAAAGGTCTTCCACATGTGGGACAGTTGCTTTCGGGACCAAGCCTTCGTATATTTTCTATCTTTTTACTTATTTCTTCCATTTTGCTGATTATTGCCTTTTTCTCTGCCATTTCCTCCCGAAGTTTGTTCTCTATTTCTCCTATCTCCCCATCTATTTTTTCAATTTCAGCCTTGATGCTCTCAAAATCTTTCCTATATTTTTCTTCCTCTGCCAATTTTTTATTTAGCTCCACTATTTCTTTTTCTATTTTTTCCATTTCTTTCTGGAGAATAGATATTTCTCTCATCAAATTCTCTCTTTCGTAATATCTCTTTCTATCGCTCTCCATCTCCTCCTTTTTTTTGCTCACTTTGTCGTATTGAATTACTGCACTTCTTAACTTCTCATATTCGCTGGACTTCTCCATGAGTCGTTGTTTTTCCTCGGTTTTTTGCATCAGTAACGTTTCCTTCATATTTTTTCTTTCCTCAAGCAATTTCCGTCTTTTTTCCAATTCGTTGAATTTTACTGCTTTCTCTTTCTCCCTCCTCCTTCTTTCCTCCATTTCTCTTAATTTTTTCTCCAATTCAGCAACTCTCTTTTCCTTTTCATCCTTCCTAAACTGGTATTCTTCCAGATCTTTCTTTTTGTTTTCCCTCTCCCTCTCTAACTCTTCAATATCTTTCAAACTCTTTTTCATATATTCAAGGATTTTTTCCTTATTTCTTCTGTCCTCTCTAACCCTCTTTATCGCTTCTTCCAACAAATCTATTTTGAGCATTTTTAACATGCTCTTTTTTCTTTCAGCAGGGGATTTATCCGAAAGAGCATTTAATTCCTGTTGCTTCGCCACAATGGATGTGTAAAAGGAGTCATAATCCATCCCCAATTTTTTTTCGAGAAACTGGGTTACAGCTTGTGTGGAGGAGGCGGTAATGAGTCCATTAACCTTTACTCTTGCATCTGTGGATTTTCCACTTATTATGCGAAAAACCTCATATGTGTTTCCTCCCAATTCAAAAACAAGTTTTACCCAGCAATCATCACTCCTCGCTGCCCCTTGCCTTTTTATTTCATCTCTCGAGGTTCTCGCCGCCCTGTTGCCATAAAGAGCCCATCCAATGGCTTCGATTATTGTTGATTTTCCAGCTCCGTTGTTGCCAACAAGCCCTATGATCCCCTCTGGAAATTTTATTTCTGCATCTTTGAATTTTCTGAAATTGTGCATCTCAAGCGATATGAGCCTCATTTACTCACCTCTGATAGATATTTGATAGCAAGCTCCTTAATTTCTTCTCTGTTTTCTCCTATTGGAACTTTTGCAATAAATTCATTCCATTCATCAACAAGGCTTCCAATTTTGCTTTTTCCCATCAATTCCTGTTCAATTTCGTAAAACTCATAATCAATTTCGAGATGTAGGGCGGGTGAAGAGGCTTTTTTTATTTTCTCCCACATCAATGCTTTATATTTTCCTCTATCTATTTTCGATAACCTTATTCTTATTATTTTACCTTCGATATCATTTTCTTCGAATCTTCTCTTTATTTCTTCTTCTATTTCTTCAGCAGATAAGTTGATGCAATCAATGGAGCCGAGGTCAATCATCCCTCTCACTTTCAGCGGAATAAAACTGCTTTTAAAGCTGCCAGAGAAAACAATTTCATAGAATCCCTTTTCTTCTCCCGCTTCTTTAAAAGAAAAATGTTCCGTTGAACCAGCATAATAGGCGTTTTCTGTTACTTTCGTTGCTTTATGGTAATGTCCCAAAGCTATGTAATCAAAATAAGGCGAAAGATAGCCGGCAGGTATTATTTGTTCGTTGAAATCGCCCCTCGTATAATTAAATTCCTTTATACCTACTATACCAGCGTGAAGCAACAGAATATTTATATATCTCTCTTTTGGCTGAGCCATTTCAATATTTTTCTTTAGCTCATCTGTTGAATGACAGTGAGGGATTGCATGTATGATAGCATTCTGAATCTCTATCTCCTCGAGTTTTCCCTTATAAACAGGGTAAACATTTTTTAAATGCTCGAAAATTCTCATGACGCTTCCTGTTTCACGAAGTTTTGGTGTCTCATGATTACCTGAAATAACAACAAAGGGAATATCCTCCTCAGAAAGGCGAAGAAGATGGGTTAAAACGAATGATATGGCTCTGTTGCTCGGGCGCACGCTGTCAAATAAATCGCCAGCATGAACTATCAAATCTGGTTTTGTTTTTATGGCATAGTCAATAAACTGCTCGAAAGAATTATAAACATCCATCTCCCGCTGGTTAATGCCATTTGGAGCAATTTTGTGATATGCTGAATACCCAATGTGGGTATCTGCCACATGAAGAATTCGCATCAAATCTGATATGTTTAGCCCTTTATAAACTTTCGATGGGTCACAAACATTTAAAAAATTTTCTATAGCAAATGAGGAGGACTTTTAGATGTCTTTCACTACTTTTTAAACATATAAAATGTGGCAAAAACTATTACGAAGAGACCCATGACAATTGCAGCCAGCTTTACAAAGATATTTTCCACAAGAAATTCGATACTGAGTTGATGTTCGCTGAAATGAGGTATGGTTACAAGAATAAATTTCCCTTCCTCAGATGAAAGCACGTAATATTCTGGCTGGATACCATCATCATCTGGATTGAGAATGTCTTCGAAGCTGCTTGCCTTCTCAACCTTTATTCCATCAAACTTAATTGTGAAATCATCAGAAATACAAACATTTTTACCAAGATTAATTTTGATTATTTTCCCGCCACTCCTCTCATCTCCTTTTATATTCAGAACGATTTTTCCTTTCTTGAGTGTTGCTGGAGTTATTTTAACATTTCCAAAATATGATATACAATCCACTTTCTTTTCATCATATGCAGCTATAGTAACTTCTCCGCCAATTGTTTTGTTTTTAAAAGCATCTTCTATTCTTTTCTCCTCCTCAAAGGAAAAGCTCACCAGCATTATCTCGCCGTATGCAGTGATGTTACCATTTTTATATTCAATCGGCTGCTCGCTCAGTAATGTGGCGCTGAAATTTTCCTTGTTGAGTCTGATAATGTTATCATTTACTCTGCTAACATTATATGAAAAATCTGTTATGACAATTTTATCTGCTATAACCCTGAGAAATCTTGTGGGCGTGTCATGCAATTCAATTACACACCCTTCATAATCTACAGTAAAAGCAGCTCCACTCAAAGTTATGTTCAAAAGGGATTCTTCTATCTCTTTTTTGAGAAATGGATTTTTTTCAATTATCTGCTGCAAGGCATCGAAATATTGAATGGAAAGCTCAATAGAATCCTTCTGATAAATTACATCCAGTATGTGCCTTCCATCTGAAAAACAGGAAATTTTCCCCTCCAGCCCAGCAGGCATGTATCTGCCAGTTATTTTCCCATCTTCCCATTTAAAATCTCCAAGGTCTATGGCTCCTGATAATGGAATAAATAAAGCTATTAGGAGTATGATGGGAGTCACGAATTTCATGCTTTCTTATCCCCGCATCTTTTATAAAGCCTCTCGTACAACCATCGAATGGTTTAACTTTCTGTTCTTTCAATCAAACTCGCCACAAGTATAGGAAGCAGGATGGTCGCATCCCCTTCAACTGTAACATGCTTTGCCTTCTCCTTCACCTTCCCCCATGAAATCGCTTCCTTCATTCTTGCTCCTGAAAGAGAGCCATCCCATTCGGCGGCGGTGGTAATATAAACGGCAGCATCTAAACCTCCGTGAAACTGTGCCCACCATATGAGATGATGCTTTGCTACTCCCCCTCCTACTATTATCCCTCCTATCTTTTCTTTACTGAAAATTATATCTGAAATTTCTCTCTCGTCTTTAAAAACATCTATTTCTATTTTCCTTTCCTGGCTCATCATCCAGAGTTGCCAGCCTACTGCGCCATCCGTAATAGCAGGAATATAAACTGGCACTTCATTCTTCCATGCCCAGTATAAAAAGGAATTTTCACTGAGTTTTTTTCCTATTTCCCATGCTATTTCCTTGCTGCTAAATTTGCCTTCCATATCGCCAAAAAATTCTTTCATCTTTTCTTCGATAATGGTTCCATAGCTTTCATTTGGAATAAAGATGTTTCCCAGTCTGTTTATCCCTTTTTTATGCAGCTCTGCATCATCTGCATCGAAAGAGCCGTGATAGTATTCTTTAAAATCCCTTGCCAAATCATGATCCAAGCTTCCGCATGTGGTTATTATTGCATGAACAATTTTCCTTTTGACCAATTCTTTTATTACTCCTCTTGTTCCCGTCGCCACTATACATGCTGGAAATGTCAGAAAAATGAAATAATCATCTTTCACCATTTCCTCGATTATGTTAGCTGCCTCCCCAAGTTTTTTTGCTGTGAAACCTCCTGCTTTATAAAACTGCCTAACAAGCTCATCCACACTCATGGATTTTACATCAATATCTTCAACAATCATAAGGCAAAAAAGAAAAAGTTATATAAAAACTTAAAAGGGGAGAGAGGGCTTAGAATTCTTCTTCGCCAGCGCCTCCTTCTTCCTTGCCCTTGCCCTTCGATACCTCTCTTGCAGCAATGATGTCATCGATACGCAGTATCATTATTGCCACTTCTGTTGCTGACTTAATTGCCTGCTTTCCTACCCTCAATGGCTCCAGTACATTCAGCTCCTTCATATCTGCCACATCGCCCTTGAATACATCAACGCCATAGTGTTTCTTGCCTTCTGAATGAGCCTTGCGCAACTTTATGAGAATGTCTATTGGATCTATACCTGCATTGGTTGCAAGGGCACGTGGCACAACTTCGATAGCATCAGCAAACTTCTCTATTGCAAGCTGCTCCCTGCCGCCAACCGTCGCCGCATAGTCGCGCAATGCCATTGCAATTTCTATGGCAGAGGAGCCGCCGCCTGTAATCATTTTGCCATCTTCAATAGCCACAGCTATAACACTGAGAGCATCATGAAGGCCACGCTCTATCTCATCAACGACATGCTCTGTTCCGCCCCTCACCAGTATGCTCACTGCCTTTGCCTTCTTGCACTCTGTTATGAATACCATCTTGTCATCGCCTATCTTTCTCTCCTCAACTTTTCCTGCTTCGCCAAGGTCTTCAGGCTTTATCTCATCCAAATCTGTCAGGATGGAAGCGCCAGTTGCTCTCGACAGTTTCTCCATATCTGATTTCTTTACTCTCCTCACTGCAAATATGCCTGCCTTCGCTAGATAATGCTGAGCCAAATCATCGATACCCTTCTGGCAAATCAATACATTTGCTCCCGCTGCCTTTATCTTATCAACCATGTCTCTGATCATCTTTTCTTCCTGATCAAGGAATTTCTGGAGCTGCTCTGGATCCGTAATGCGTATCTGGGCATCAACCTCTGTCTTCTTCACTTCCAATGCAGCGTTGAGGAGCAAAATCTTTGCATCCTTGACCACTACAGGCATATCTGGATGAACTCTCTCCTTATCAAGTATAATTCCATTTATAAGCTCTGTATCCTCCACAGCTCCTCCCTGTTTCTTCTCAACCTTTATATTATCCAGATCGACTCTCATCTGACCATTTACTTCCTCCGCAACAGCCTTCACTGCCCTGTAAGCTATATCTGCAAGCATTTCCTTGTTTGCCCCAGCCACCTTACCTGTCATTGAAGTTTCTGCAATTCTCTTCAGTAATTCCTCATCATCTGGCTTGACTTCCAGCGCTATCTCCTCAAGCACCTCACATGCTTTCTTACTTGCCAGCCTATAACCTTCTGCTATTACAGTTGGATGAATGTCCTGCTCAATTAAATCCTGTGCGTATTTCAGCAACTCCCCAGCCAGAACGACGGCTGTCGTTGTGCCGTCGCCGCACTCCTCATCTTGAGCTTTAGCCACTTCCACAATCATCTTTGCTGCTGGATGTTCCACCTCTATCTCCTTAAGGATTGTTACGCCATCATTTGTTATGACAACGTCGCCCATGCTGTCAACGAGCATCTTGTCCATGCCCTTTGGCCCCATTGTAGAGCGAACTGCATCTGCTATCGCCATTGCTGCCCTTATGTTGTTGTACTGCGCTTCCCTACCTCTTTCTCTTTCCGTCCCTTCCTTCAATATTAAAATTGGGGTTTTTCCTGTCAACATCTTTCATCACCGATTGGGTATAATAATTCTTCTATATAAAATTTACTCTGCTGGATCGGGGAGAGGATGGGAATTCTTTTATATACCTAATTGTTAAATTAGTAGTGAAGGTGTGGAGGCGTCACTGGGAATATGGATTCGAGCTTAAGCCATTCTGGGTAAATTTGATTATATTATGGGTTAGCATCCCTCTTTTCTGCGAAATTGTTGGAAGGGCGTTTGAGGTTAAATTTTTTGGCTTCCTCATTGGCTGCATAATATCGCTGACGAAAACATTCTACGACTATATTCAGCTAAAGTATCTTTAAAAACCCCACTTACTCCATTTTCTCCCGCCATATATTGGCTTTTCCATCATTTCCTCTATTCTGAGTAACCTGTTGTATTTTGCCACCCTCTCTCCTCTCGCCGGCGCACCTGCCTTTATCTGTCCGCATTCAAGGGCGACAGAAAAGTCTGCAATGAAATCATCACATGTTTCTCCTGAGCGATGCGAAACCATGATGCCGTAGCCATTCTCCTCACATATCTGTGCAACTTCTATTGCTTCACTAACCGTTCCAATTTGATTTGGTTTCAGCAGAAGAGCATTGCACACTCCTTTCTTTATCCCCTTCTTCAATCTTTTTGGATTGGTCACAAAAATATCATCGCCCACAATCTGTATTTTGTTACCCATCTTTTTTGTTATCTCTGCAAATGCATTCCAGTCATCCTCACTGAATGCATCCTCTATGGAAACGATCGGGAATGTTTTGACAAGCTGCACATAATAATCCAGCAATTCTCCAGCATCCATCTCTCCTGAAAGCATATACTTTCCATTTTTATAAAACGATGAGGCAGCACAATCTAAAGCCAGCATAACTTCATTTCCATATCCATTCTCCTCTATCGCCTCAAGTATTATTTCCAGTGCCTCTTCTGTTTCCTTTAGAGGAGGTGCGAAGCCACCTTCATCTCCAACATTTATAGCATTTTTCCCATACCTCTTTTTCAAATCCTCCTTAAGGGTATGATACACCTCACATCCCATCTGTATTGCTTGGCTAAAACTTTTGGCTCGCAGAGGAACAATCATGTGCTCCTGTATCTCCAGATCATTACCTGCATGCACTCCTCCATTTATCACATTCATAAAAGGCACAGGAAGCACCCTTGCCCCTCTCCCAATATATTCATAAGTTTCCATTTCCAAAGAGGCGGCAGCGCATTTGCAACAGGCAATAGAAACTGCAATGCATGCATTGGCGCCAAGCAAACTCTTATTCTTTGTTGCATCAATGGCAATAATTTTTTTGTCTATCTCCTCCTGCTGTCTCACATCCATTCCTTTTATAGCCGGGGCAATTATTTTCTCAATATTCTCCACCGCCTTTAAAACACCTTTCCCATGAAATCCCCTTCCACCATCTCTCAGTTCAACTGCTTCTTCCTTTCCCTTCGATGCCCCCGACGGAGCAGCCGCTCTCGCCACAGCTTTTTCAGTTGCCACCTCTGCCTCAACTGTAGGATTTCCTCTTGAATCGAGAATCTGTCTTGCTCTCACCTCTTTTATGATGTGGCTCATAGAAAAAAATAACAATGACATATATTTACCTATGGATTTGCTCTCTATCATTCTCATAGCTTTAGCCCTCTCAATGGATGCCTTTGCAGTTTCTGTTGCAACAGGGCTTCGGGAAACAAAGCACGCATATGAAATGTCCTTTTCATTTGGTTTTTTTCAGGCTGTAATGCCCATTCTTGGATGGCTTGCAGGTAGTTATGTTAGAGGCACAATTTCATCATTTGATCACTGGATAGCCTTTGCCATTTTAAGCGCAATTGGTATCAAAATGATTTATGAGGAGGAAAAAATAGCCCGCATTCGAATTGATAAATATACCATTTTTCTCCTTTCCATAGCAACAAGCATAGATGCATTTGCAATTGGTATCACTCTCTCCTTTATTGGCTTTCAAATACTTCTTCCAGCCATAATAATTGGCACGGTAACATTTTTTGTTTGCCTTCTTGGCTTTTTAATAGCTGGCAAAATTAAAGTCAGGAAGGCGGAGGTTGCAGGAGGCATAATACTCATTTTTCTCGCCATCAAAATACTTATCGAGCATTCAATTCAGTAATTTTTGCCAAGATGTAATAAAGCAGGAAAACAAGAATGAATGTTGGTATGCTTGAGCCAGCCTTTCCTATCTCTGAAAATACTGGAATGGAGTAGCCTAAAAGACCTTCCGAGGCAAGAAGAATATAAAAGATGAAACCGACAAACCATGATAGAATAGCTCCATGATTATATCCTCTGCTATACCAATACTTGCCTCTTTCCACGAAAAATTCCTCGGCATCGTAACCACGTTTTACAACAAAATAATCTGCTATCAGAATGGCAGTTAAGGATACAAAAGCACCTCCTATCAGCAGTAAAAAACTTTCATATTTTTCCATTGGGAGAAGCATTGCAAGTAAAATACCAGCGACACCAACAAAAACAATTTGCAATCTTGCATTGCTTCCTGGCCTTATATTTTTGAAGGTTATTGCAGCCGAATATACATCGAGGAATGTTGTTGTGGCCGTGGAAAAAACAATTATGAGCATTGCTGGAATGCCTATGCCATATGAGGCTATTATGCCTATTGGATCCGCTTCCCCTATTGCCGCATTTGTCAGACTACCTATAAAGTAAAAGAGAGAGCTTGAAATGAAATAGCCAGTGAAAGTTGCCCAGAATGCTGCCCTTTTTTCCTTTCCAAATCTTGCATAATCAGCGACGAGAGGAGTCCATGAAAGAGGCATTGCTATTACCAAATCGAGGGCTAACATTACGCTTATATCTCCACTTGCCTCATAATTGAAAAGCTCCTCCATGGAAAATCTATTTATCGTTACGTAAGTGAGCCATATACTGAGGAGGAGTAAAAGAATGGCGGAAATTTTTTCAAGTTTCTTCCATATGGAAGGAGTAACAAAAGCCCATGCTGTCACAATTATTCCGAGTATCGCAATCCATGCATGATAATATCCGCCAAAAACAGCATCCATGGCTCTTGCTCCCACAATGAGCATAATTGCAGTCCATCCTATAAGCTGAATGTAATTGAGTGATGATGGCAAAACGCTGCCCTTTATCCCCATCGCTGCCCTCGCCAGAACCATTGTCGGCAAGCCCGTTTCACAACCAGGAATAGCAACAAGTGCCATAATCAGATTTCCTATGATATGACCAATTATTATAACCAGAATAGCATGCAATAATGGCAATGCTGGCGTGAGCAGCGCACCCGCCCAGAATTCAGCAATGCTTATTCCTGCACCAAGCCATATGGCAAAAATATCAAAGAATGTGAATATTCTTTTCTTTACTGGTTTTATCGAATATCCCTCCTCCTGCATAAGGGTAAAGCGGCAACAATATGAAATTTTTTCGGAATTCTATTACATGGAACAGCATTCATTTATGCAAGGAGTAAATCTGGTAACATTCTAGGGATGTGTAAAGTTTTGCCTTGCGGAATTTGAGTGAGTGATAGCGAGTCATATAACTTTCCTGTTATACGCGCTGTTGGATCAATCATATTATTCACCGAAATTTTCCGAGCACGCTATCATTTTACCTCCTTTTGATATTCGACATAGGAATAAATGATCGTATAGAAGGCAACCGAAATTACAGGAATAAGAATGAAAAATATTGCGTAATCCTGAAAGAATATACCAATAAAAGCGATTATTCCGGCTATCTTGAACAGTTTTCCACCAATTTTATGAGTCTTTTCCCATACCCTTTCACTGCTCAATGTCCAGGGGGTCCTTATACCTATAAACCAGTTTCTCTTTGCATTTTCTACTAGAATCCCAATATAATAGAATAAGATACCCATAGCAGGCACCAATGGTTGAATCATACTGAATCTAATCCCTATATTCCACAGAAGAGTAAGAAGGTAAACATAAAACAAGTATGCGATCATCAACACTACAAATCCATCATAGTATTTTCTGAATTTCTCAATGTTTTGCTTCAGCGGATCTATTTTTGGAATTGCAATGAAAAGCGAAAATATCAACAGAGAGATTATTGGCATCAAAAACAATCCCCAAAATTTTGATATATATCCATCTACTTGCCCTTTAGCATTCCAGTGTGATGCCATTTTCTCGGGCATTTGAGGATAAAGATAGATGCCAATGATAAAAGAAAGCAAAATTATTCCTATGGCTATTATCTCACTTTTTCTCATATTCATAAATTGAAGTTTTGAACATTAATAGTATTTTCGTTTCTAAAGAGTTCAAAGATAGTGTATTCGATAAGAAGTATCAATGCAGTAATCTACAAATCAAATCCTTTTTCATGCTTCATAGCATAATCCAATGTGGCTTCTGCAAGGATTTGTAGGGTATCGAGTAAAGGAATCTTAATATATCCGGGAGTAAGGATCAATGAAGGTTCAGTGCATTCAAGGATTATCTAATCAACATCATAGTTTTTCACTATGTCTAGATTTTTCTTTTTGTCAGAATATCAGATAAAAGCTCGCCATCCACGCCAACATTCTCTGTCTCATTATCATGGATTATGATGCTAACGTGATGAACCTTGTAAATCTCTCTGATAACCTCTGTAATTTTTCTCACGACTTCCCTCTTTGTTTCCACATCAACCTTAGGTCCTTCAATTATTACTGTCGGCATTTTTTATCACCTCTGCTATAGACATATCAGAAGGTTATAAAATCCTTTCATCATTTCTTTTTGCCAATAGCACAATGAAAGTTTAGAGGAAAAAGCAGCCTCAGGGGCACTTTGTTGGAATCAATGAAACATCTTCTTCTTTAGCGATTAGTTTTTCTATAAAAATCCCCATTATGACCACAAAAATAATTGTTAAAGCAAGCCTCGTAAACATGAACTTTGCACCCAAAAACTGAAGTTCCACCATCTCCTGTGGTATTTTTATGCATGCCCATGCAGAAAGAAAGATGACAATGTTGGATATGCTTGCTCCTTTTTTAAGAAGTGATGCAGCTATTGGAAAAGCCACATAGAGAGGGCCAGTGGGCAATGCACCGAATAGGATGGCTAGAGAAACTCCTTTAATTCCCGATGCTTTTCCCAAATATTTCACAACCGTCTTCTTTGGCACAAAAACTGTAAAAAGCCCGAGCAATATCATCACTGCTGGCAGAATCCAGAGCATTTCCACCAGAAAATTCCATGATGCATTGATTACCTCGTCTTTTTTATCCGGAAAGAATGTTATGAGGAGGATGGCTATGACGAAAACCAATCCAAGTAAAATGTAATCTCTTACCATGCCTTTCTTCTGCTTTCCCTTCATAAAATCATCCCCATGAGTATGGCAATGAGAATGGCAATGATAAAACTCGTTCCATTCCTCAGGAAAGCCATTTTCTTACCGAGCGCCTTTATTTCTAAGGGCAATGTCACAAAACCAATCATTGTGAGCGTTGTTATAAAAGCAGCAACAGCAGTAATGGAAGCGCCGCTTTCAAGCAGCGAAGCAGATAGAGGAAATGCAACTATTGAAGGGACATGCATAATTGCTCCTGCAACCCCTATAAGCAAAACACCACTCAAACCTGACTGACTACCTACGAACTTTGATATAGCATCAGGAGGGACAAACCCCAGCAGCAAACCGATAATAATTATGACAATAAACACCATCGGAATAATTTTAATGAATGATTTTCCGGCTATCTTTAAAGATTGAATTGCTTTTTCCTTATCCTTGAAGAAGGCAATTAAAAGCGCCAGTATTGCTATTCCATTAATTACAGCAGCAGTGATACTCATTCACCCCCCCTCAACAATTCAATAACAATCTTCTTTTTCTTTAATTTCCATATTTTTTCTGGTGCGCCTCCCCCCTCCTCCTTATATTCTGCCAGTTCAATTATTCCTGCCCCTTTTAATTCAGATAAATGATAGTACAAAGCAGAGGGAGTTATACGCTCTCCCAAATTTTTTAAGTATTCATAAATCTCTTTCGTGCTCTTTTTACCATTTCCAATAAATTCAATAATCATCCATCTCGTTGGGCAGTGAAGAGCCCTTATGTATTTCTGGAACTCATACATTCTTGATTGTATATTCATTATTTCACCTGAATATTATAGTATAATACTGTAACATTACAATATTATTTAAATTTTTGCTATTTCTGAGCTTGATGACATGTTAAAGCCGCTCCATATAAGCATGAAAGAGGCGGTAAAATGTTGTATGCAGGTATGATGTGCATAAGAAGTTTTGTCAG